>USAD01000041.1 GCA_900552415.1 uncultured Parabacteroides sp. | reverse complement strand
TGAGGCTTTCACTCAATTATATAACAGCCAGATCGCCTGACGCTCATAGTATGCCACGCTCACGAAGCCGCTTTTGCCAATTCCAAGCGGAAAGCAACGTATCGGCCAAAGTCTCCTTGGCTGTCCACCCCAAGACCTTGTTCGCCTTTTCCGGATTGGCCCAAACCTTCTCAATATCACCCTCACGACGACCAACGATACGATGCGGTACCTTCACGCCTGTTGCCTCCTCAAACGTATTGATCAGCTCCAAGACACTGACACCACGTCCCGTTCCCAAGTTGAAAGTCTCGATCGCCTCCTCCGAACGGTTCTCAAGCATACGATCCATAGCGATCACATGCGCTTTCGCCAAGTCAACGATGTTGATGTAATCCCGGATACAAGAGCCATCGGGCGTATCGTAATCATCACCAAAGACGCTTAACTCCTTGCGGATACCGATCGCCGTCTGGGTCAGGTAAGGAATCAGGTTCTGGGGCACGCCATTGGGCAACTCACCGATCTCCGCACTTGGATGCGCGCCAATCGGATTGAAGTAACGCAAGATAACGCTCTTGAACGGAGCGCCCGCATGGATCGTATCACGGATGATTTCCTCATTGATCTGCTTCGTATTACCATAAGGTGACATGGCGGGCTTGATCGGCGCCTCCTCTGTCACGGGTAAATTCTCCGGATCCGGTTGGCCATAAACCGTACAGGAAGAGGAGAAGACGATCCCCTTGATTCCAAACTCCGACATCAGCTCCAACTGGTTGATCAAGGTCACGATATTATTACGATAATATTTCAACGGCTGTTGTACCGACTCGCCTACTGCCTTGCTGGCGGCAAACAAGATAATACCCTCTACCCCAGGATTAGCCTTCAAGATCTCTCGAGTCGCCTCCTTGTCCTTCAAGTCCTGCCGGACAAACGCGGGGCGAACGCCCGTAATCTTCTCAATACCATCCAAGACCTCGATCCCCGAGTTCGACAGGTCATCGATAATCAGCACCTCATACCCCGCGTTGATCAGCTCTACGGCCGTATGCGAACCGATATATCCGGTACCACCGGCCACCAAAATCTTCTTTTTCATATTCTACACAATATATATAAGGTATTAGACGATACCCGAGAATCCCATAAACGCCATAGCCAGCAAGCCGGCCGTAATCAAGGCAATGGGTGTCCCCTTCATACCATCCGGCACATGTGTCATGGCCAGTTGCTCGCGGATGCCGGCGAAAACGACCAACGCCAAGGCGAAGCCGATACCGATGGAAATCGAGTAGACGACAGCCTCCAGCAAGTTATAGTTCTTCTGGATAACCTGGATCGCGACACCCAGCACGCAGCAGTTCGTCGTAATCAAAGGCAAGAACACGCCCAACGCCTGGTAAAGGGCAGGAGACACCTTCTTCAAGATGATCTCAATCATCTGCACCAAGGCGGCGATCACCAAGATGAACATGATCGTCTGCATGAAACCCAAACCGAAAACATCCAAGATGTATTTCTGGATCAAGAAGGTCACGATCGTCGAGATCGCCAGCACGAAGGTAACGGCGGCCCCCATTCCCGTGGCGGTCTCCACCTTCTTGGAGACACCCAAAAACGGGCATATACCCAAGAATTGCGATAATACGACATTGTTCACGAATACCGCGGCGATAAATATCAATACATATTCCATACTGTTTAAGCTTTATGCAATTTGTTGACAATAGCGATCAAATACCCCAAGACGATGAAAGCGCCGGGGGCCAGGATAAAGATCAAGGAGCCATATTCCTCGGGCATCAGCGTCAGCCCGAAGAACTTGCCGGTTCCTAACAGCTCGCGAACGGCGCCCAGCAAGGTCAGCGCTCCCGTAAAACCGATGCCGATGCCGATGCCATCGAAAGCGGAGGCAACCACCCCGTTCTTCGCCGCGAACGATTCCGCGCGGCCCAAGACGATACAGTTCACGACGATCAGCGGGATATACAGGCCCAAGCTGGCGTTCAAAGCGGGCAAATAGGCCTCCATCACCAGCTGCACCACCGTCACGAACGTAGCGATCAGCACGATATAGGCGGGTATACGCACCATATCCGGAATGATGTTCTTGCAAGCCGAGATCGCCATATTCGAGCAGATCAACACGAACATCGTCGCCAAACCCATACTCAATCCATTCATGGCGGACGAGGTCGTCGCCAACGTAGGACACATACCCAGCAGCAACACGAAGGTTGGATTCTCCGTGATGATGCCATTCATCAATATCTTAAAATTACTCATGGTCATTTCCTCCTTCATTTTCTTCATTTGACTGGCCAGCCATCTCCGCCGTCGCGCCAGAAACCGCATCCGCCGTTCCTGTGCCAGAGAACGCGCTATACGCGCGATTTACCGCGTCGAGGAACGCACGGCTCGATATTGTCGCCGCCGTAATCGCGTCAACCGTTCCTCCATCTTTCTTCACCCGCAACGGGCCTTGTGACAAGTCACTACCCAACACATTCCTGTCCGTACCCTCCAAACGGAACCAATCTTGCATTTTCGAGCCCAAGCCAGGCGTCTCGGCATGCTGCAAGACAGAATAATTAAACAATTTGCCTTCCGCGTCGAAACCGACAATCACCTTAATCTCGCCACTAAAGCCTTTCTGCGTATTGCTCTCAACCGCGGCGCCCACCAATTGGCCGCCCATCTTCGCCGGATAGATTTTCAGGGAATCGCCCTCGGAGGTAGCGGCCATGAAAGCCTCCTCGATGGGCTGGTTATCAAACTCGGGGACAACCGCCCGGATAGCATTTTGCAACGTAGCGGCTTTCGATGCCGCGATCGGCTGCTCCGTCAGCATATAAACCCCCGCCAAGATCGCTCCCGCTATCGCGCTGATGAGCGTCAGCGACAACAACATATTCGGTAACGTTGATTTGAGTCTTTCCATCCTACTTTCCCTCCCCGAAATGTTTAGGTTTAACATAAGTATTAATCAACGGCGTAAGCGCGTTCATGATCAAGATCGCGAACGACATACCCTCGGGATAGGCTCCAAACAAACGGATAATCGCCGTCAGCAAACCGATGCCGATACCATACACGACCATTCCGCCTTTCGACATAGGTGAAGTCACATAATCCGTCGCCATAAAGATCGCACCCAACATCAAACCACCTGAAAGAAGGTGATAAACCGGCATCGCATACTGCACGGGGTTAACCAAGTGCATGATTCCCGTGAAGACAAAGACTGTAGCCAGAATAGAAACCGGGATATGCCAAGTGATGATCTTCTTCCACAACATATAAGCGAATCCAAGCAACAAAGCCAAAGCGGAAATCTCTCCCAAACTACCACTCTTGCTACCAATCAGCAAGTCGGTATACGAAGGCAACTCCTGGGCACCATACTTCATCATGGCCAAAACCGTCGCTCCTGTCTCCGCATCCGTATAGGTCATCGGGAAAGGCTCCAAGGCATCCACCAAAGGCCAAGTGGTCATCTGCGCCGGGAAAGAGATCAGCAGGAACACACGTCCAACCAAAGCCGGGTTGAAAATATTATTACCCAAGCCACCAAACGACATCTTACCGATACCGATCGCTGCCAGGGCACCGATGATCACGATCCAAAATGGCAAGTTGGATGGCAAGTTGAAAGCCAACAACACACCAGTCAGGATAGCGGAACCATCCAGGATAGTCGGTTCCTTCTTCAAAAGGAACTTCTGGATCAAATACTCGAATACCACACAAGAGACTACGGATATGAGCGTCACGATCAGCGCACCCAACCCAAAGAAATAGAGGGAAACCAACAACGCCGGAACCAGCGCGATCAGCACCCCATACATATTTTTGCTGACACTGTCGCCACCGTGAATATGGGGCGAGGGAGATACATATAGGTTATTTTCCATATCTTTACTAATGTTTACGACTTCCTGGCCCGGATAATAGCCATCACTTTTCCTTTACCGAAACGGATATTATCCAACAACGGACGGTTAGCCGGGCAAGTATAGCTACATGACCCGCACTCGATACAATCCGTAATGTGGTTCTTCTCCGCCAATTCCCAATTCTTGAATTCCGTAGCGTTCATCAGAAGCGACGGCACCAAACCCATCGGACAAGCGTTCACGCACTTAGCGCAACGGATACAGTTGCTCATCGGCTTGCGGACCGACTCCTCACGAGTCAACAACAAGACACCAGAGCTACCTTTTGTCACGGGGACATCCGCACTGATCAAGGCCTTACCCATCATAGGGCCACCACCAATGATCTTACCCGTATTCTCGGGCAAGCCACCAGCCGCCTCAATCAAGTTAGCGATTGGAGTACCGATACGAACCAACAGGTTCGATGGCTTGGCAACAGCTTTGCCCGTTACCGTAACGACTCGCTCGAACAACGGCTTATTCTTCTGTACAGCCTCATAAATGGCATAAGCCGTACCGACATTCTGCACGATGGCTCCTGTCGAGATAGGCAACGCGCCACTCTTGACCTGACGCTTAATTACCGCATCGATCAATTGCTTCTCGCCACCTTGCGGGTAACGGACCTTCAACGGCATCACCTCGATTCCTTTATAACCTGCCGCCAATTTAGACAAATGAGCGATCGCATCCGGTTTGTTATTCTCGATACCGATCACCGCCTTGCTAACGTTTACCGCCTTCATCAGGATCGATACGCCAACCAGGATCTGTTCACCTTTCTCCATCATCAGGGAATGATCTGAAGTCAAATAAGGCTCGCACTCGACAGCATTGATGATAACAATCTCAGGCTTGCTGCCTGGAGGCGGCATCAATTTCACTTGTGTCGGGAAAGTAGCGCCACCCAGACCGACAATACCTGCTTGCGCGATCTTGTCAATAATCTCTTTCGGACTTAAGGAGCACTCCTTAACCAGATCCTCGCTCCGGTCGATGCTCTCTTCCCACTCGTCTCCTTCCACATCTATATATACAGCCGGTTTCTTATAACCGCTAGCGTCTAAAACGTTATCGATCTTGTTCACCTTTCCCGATACGGAAGAGTGAATATTGGCAGAAACAAAGCCTCCAGCCTTAGCCAACAAAGTGCCCACTTTCACCAGATCCCCTTTCTTAACCAATGCCTGTGCGGGAGCACCTATGTGCTGTCCCAAAGGGATGATCACCTGCTTGGGCAAAGCAAGTGTCTCTATTTTCTTTCCGGCAGACAGTTTATTCTCAGGAGGATGAATACCTCCGATCCGAAATGTCCTTAGCATATTACGATTGATTTATGGTTTTTTAATTTGATTTCTCTGTTGATGGAGTTTCCTTTGAAGGCTCCGCCTTAGGTGCCTCGTTTACTGGAGCGGACTTCGGTGCCGCAGGAGTAGCGGGAGCCGCTTTGGGGTCAGCATCAGGAGCGGCCTCTTTTCTCGGAGGGAAATTCACCTCATGTATCGCGCCTGTCGGACATACGGCAACACACTTCCGACACATCCGGCATTTCGTGTAATCGATATAAGCCACGTTGTTCTCCACTGTTATCGCCTCAAACGGGCATTCCTTCGCGCACTTACCGCAACCGATACAAGCGTTTGAGCAAGCCTTGCGGGCCACGGCACCCTTATCCTTATTAACGCAAGAGACGAAGACTCGACGTCCTTTAGGCCCTTTCTTCCTTAACTCGATAATACCTTTCGGACAAGCCTTCACGCAAGCCCCGCAAGAGGTACACTTTTCCTCATCGACATGAGCAATTCCCGTCACAGGATCCACATGAATCGCATCGAACGCACAGGCCGCCTCACAATCGCCATAACCAAGACAACCGAATGTACAGCCCGTTTCACCACCATACAGATTGGAGGCAATCGCACAACTCTTCACACCATCATATTGATTATTTCTCGGACGGGCGCTACAAACGCCATTACAACGAACAACCGCTACTTTCGGCTCAGCCGAAGCAACCTCTTTTCCCAAGATAACAGCAACCTTGCTCATCACTGGCTGGCCACCGACCGGGCATAACATTCCGTCCAAAGAATCCGCCTTCACACATGCGCTGGCAAAACCCGCACAACCCGGATAGCCACAACCACCACAGTTAGCGCCCGGAAGCACACTCTGGACCTGTCCAATACGTGGATCTTCATATACTTCAAATTTCTTTGAGGCCGCATATAGGAATATCGCGCCTATCGCCCCAATCACACCTAATGAAATAACGGCAATTAAAATCATGATACTGTATTAAGTCTTTTCAAAAAAAACACAAATTTCCGTTTAAGCTTGTCGCGAAACAAATATAACACATAATAGTATAATACCAACCATCCCAAGGCGGCCAAACCGCACCACGTCTCACGCCAGCCTCCAACACTTCCGGCCACAACCACCGTTACTATCCCGATCAGCGGCAACACAAATGCCCACCATACGGCTTTAAGTCCTACGGAACTCCGAGCGCAGACCTCAACCTTCTCATTGACGGAGAACTGCTCACCCCGAGCCTGAACCTCGACGATCTTCACCTTCTGCTCCGAAGCCGTACACATCGACTTAGCATGACACCCCGAGCAAGCGGATTGCTGTGTAATCCTCACAAAAACCCTATCGCCCTCTATCTTCTCTATAATGCCCTTATGACTGATATTATCGTCCATCTTTGTAAACTCGACATTACAAAATCGAGACAAAAGTAACTATTATTTAGATACCTTTTCCCGATTAACAAAGATTATTACTAAAATAATATATCAAGACCTTTCAAAGACATAATAATCAATTAAAAACAGCTCGTAACAATTTAGTTACAAACGAATATATTTCATATTCCAATACTTTTTGGTAATTTCGCGGACACTATCTAAGAATGTAAATGTTTGGGTGTTATGAATACAAAGTGTAGTGTGTTGATTTTTATTTGCTTGATGTGGTTTGCTTGCCACACTCAAACTTACGCTCAAGAGGGCACGTTGATCCCACCTATTATCTCCACGAGTGACTTCGAGAACAAACAGAGCGAACAAGATCCGGTCAATCCAGAGAACCTGGTCTTAAGCGAAGAGGACTTGAGCAAAATCATCGACATCCAAAAACAATTCGAAAAACAAAACAAGACTTATAAAATTTCTGTCAATCCTAGCGAAAATCTTCTGCGATTCCTGCATAAAGACGAATTACAAATCTCAGAAGAAGCACTTTATTGGGCTCGCCTAGTAAGAGATGTCTCAACAATTATTGACGAGAACATGACTTTCAGGGATACGATGATCGTCAATCCCCTGTTCATGCCTATCCTTTTCCGGGGAGACTATCTTCCACATAATTTGGTATTCTACAATCCGGATACACTCAAGACGACAACCCCTTACGAGCGTTTAGCTACTCCTGAGCAACTCTTCGAGGATGAGAAGCGCAACATAGAACTCGAGCGTTCGGCATATAAATATGTACAAAACAGCTTCCCGACCTATTTCCGCTACTCTATCAACGATCTGCCACAAGAGATCATAAAACCTAAGACCATCAAACGTCAGATCGACGATAAGATCTTATTCCAGGTCAAGGCAGATACCACCTTGAATAGCAATCCGGATGAGTTGCCTCGTTTTATACCGGAACGACGATATTGGACCTCTGCTTTTGAGAGCACGATCCAATTATCGGAAAGTTACGTCTCCAAAAACTGGAGTGGTGGTGGTAACAGTAACTTGAATATGCTTACACGGCAGTATGTCATGTACAACTACGAGAAAGACAAGATCAAGTTTACGAATGAGCTGGAAATTAAGCTTAACATGAATGCGATCCCCAGCCAGATCGACACGGTTCACAGTTACCTTGTGAACGACGACCTTTTCAGGATAACCAGTAACTTTGGTTTTAAGGCTCGAGATAAATGGTACTACACGTTCAACTTCGAGTTCAAGACACAACTTGTCAATAACTATGCTCAAAATAGCGAGCTCTTGCAAGCCGCATTTTTGGCCCCTATGAAAATCAACGTCGGTCCGGGTATGAAATACGAGCTGAACAAAAGTGACTTCAAGACCCGTCATCGTAATGTCACCTTTATGGTGAATATGCAGCCTATAACCTATAACTTCATGTACAGCACAAAAAGCGATATAAATATGGACTTAGGCCGTCATGGCTTCAAACAGAAAAAAGGAGAAGTTGCAGAAGGAGAGAATCTTTATGAGAATGTCTTAAGTCAAATCGGTTCCCGTGTGGAGACAAACCTCACGTTCAATATCAACCGGAACATTAGCTGGACCTCTAAAATGATCTATTTTACCACCTATGAGACGGTAAACTGGGATTTTGAAAACACCTTCAATCTGCAAATCAGCCGCTTCTTTTCAACACGGATCAATCTGCACGTGAAATACGACGATGCTGTAGCTAAACCTGAGGATTTCAAAAGCTACTTCCAGTTCAACCAATTGCTGAGTTTCGGATTTAACTACAAATGGTAAATTCACCGCAGCCCTGCCGCAGTAACACTGCACTGCGACTGCAGTAAAACTGTACCGCAGTCGCGGTCTTACTGCACAGCGGTCGCAGTAGCCGATACAAAAGGATCGGGAAGCGAATGAACCAGCACATATTCCGGCGTCACCCGATAAGCAAAACGGAAAACAGTCGTCCTTTCTGTCCGGAATTCCTGAGCCAACAATTCCCCTGATTCTTGATACTCGAAAGGTATCACACGTAAATGTTCACGAAAATCAACAGATTGCTGGCCAAGCAACTTAAACAAAGCCTCCTTGACACACCAGCAAATTAACAGCTGTTCCACCTTATTAGATGGATCAAGCATAGCCAATTCCTCCGACGAAAGAAAACGTTCACGGATCTTCCACACACGATCAGAACGATACTCAATATCAACACCTACCGGCTGCTCGCCAACAATAACAGCCGCATAATCACGTGTATGAGAAATACTAATATGAAGAGAAGAGCCAAACAAGAACGGAGCGCCATCCTGTCTATAACCAACCTGAGTCTCATAACCCAACAACCGGGCCAACAAAACTCGACTTGCCAAATGTTCCCGTCGTCTGGTCTCCGCATTCACCCGCTCAAGAAAAGGACGGTAATCTTCCCGACGGCCAAGCATAGCCAAAAGCTCGTCCGAGCATTCCGTCATTCGCCACACCCCCAGCATAGGAGAATCCGTCTTAAATATTATAGGCATACTATTTCCAATTAAAAGACTCCATCAACTCAATCACATCATGTGTCAGATAATCAACAACCGGTTTTAAAGAATCGGAGGGGACAACATGATCAAAATACAAAGCACCCCTGAAAAAATGCTGGATGCTATCGGTCAAATAAAACTGGACAGGCGAAGCTGATTGATCACCCAATAAGAAAAGTGAACCATAGACCGCTCGTTCCGGATCCTCATAATCCCGCTCAAGGACATCCCGTACATCCCGTGCCGAACGACTTACCAAAAGACGGCTCTCATCCACAAGCCCTGTAAGATTTCCTTTTCGTATAGACGAATAGCCACAATAAACCCGAGCGTTCAAGGCCGGATAAAAAAGATCCAGCCACGACAACGTATCTTCAGTTGAGAGCGAAACAGATACTTGGTCGGAAACATGAAACGAAAAAGGGAATCTCGTATCTGAATAAGAAACGTAAACTGGCTCCTGAAGATCGATCCTAAGATACCCTCGCGGTTTAGGAGAATAATCCACACACGAGACCAACAAACTACCCAGTCCTATCAGAATCCAAATGGCATTACGCATCCTCATGCTCTCCCAATCTCTTATCATCCACAGCCGTGTCTCCCAGGCACGAGTAAAATTTAACTTTTTGGATACGGCGGTTATCCACCTCCAACATCTGGAAACGGTATTTCCCATACTCAATCACCTCATGCCGACGTGGAAAATCGCCCTTAATCTCCAAAAGAAGACCAGCCAAGGTTTCCACCTCTTCAGTCAACTCACCAAAGTCCGCAGGATCCACATCAGTCACCCGGAAAAAGTCTGTCAAAAGAATCTTGGCCTCAAAAATAAAACTGCCATCCGACAATCTCAAATATTGCCGCTCATCCTCATCATACTCATCAGAGATCTCACCAACGATCTCCTCCAAAATATCCTCCATAGTCACGATTCCACATGTTCCCCCAAACTCATCGACGACTACCGCCAAATGGATCTTGTTCATACGGAACTCCTCCAACAGGTCATCAATTTTCTTGGTTTCTGGGACAAAATAGGCTGGCCGGATCAAACTTTGCCAATGAAACGTATCCGGCTTGTCAATATAGGGCAATAAATCCTTAATATACAAGACACCCTTAATATTATCGACTGTACCTGAAAAAACCGGGATGCGGGAATAACCACAAGAAACGACAAAAGAGATCACACTCCGGAAAGGGGTCTGGATCTCGATATCCGACAAGTCCAGCCGCGAGGTCATAATCTCGGCAGCGGTCTTATCATGAAACTTCATGATCTCAACAAGCATCTCTTTCTCCTCCGAAATCCCGGAAGTCTCCATTTCCAATGCTTTTGAGAGGCCATCCATCGACAAGCCCTCCTTTTTTTTAGCGACCCAACGACTCATCAATGACGACGATGACAACAACAAACGAGTAGCCGGCCTCAATAGCCGCTCCATCACACGCATGAAAGTGGCGAACCAACGGACAAACCCCAGCTGCTTGCCTTGCACGAGCACCTTTGGCAATGTCTCGCAAAACAACAGCATGGCAAAAGCCATTCCCGCCATAAGTAACACGATATCAAACGCAGGCCAATCGAACAGAGCAAACCAACAATCACAAATGTACAAAACGACCAACAGCAATGCGATATTGACAATATTATTCAACAACAATATCGATGCCAGCAAACTTTCCGAACGATCCAACAACTCCTTGACAATTGCGTCATCAGCATTTTTTGCCTGCTTTATCTCCGTGAGATCTTTAGCGGGTAGGGAAAAAAAGGCGACTTCTGAAGCGGAAATCAACCCAGAGAAGAACAACAAGGCAAGAACTAAAATCAAGTAGGCGACGATCTCTAAGGTAAAACCACCACCCAAGGCGTTATCCAAGCCCCATAAAAAACTATCAGTGTCCAAGTGGTATAGAATTAGTTAGACATTATTAGAACGGCAAATCATCCACCTCGTTCGACTCAGGAAAAGCATTCTCCTGAGCGGGAGCCGGACGTTGATAAACCGTATTATTGGATACCGCTGGCGATGGCGCGGTTGATGAGACATTATTGCCCGATTGACTCATATTGTCCGCCGGACGCGTACCTGAATAGTAAAACTCAACCCGATCGGCATGAATTTCCGTCACGTAACGTTTCACACCGGCCTGGTCATCATAAGAACGAGTTCGAATTTTTCCCTCCACATAAACCAACGAGCCCTTCTTAACCCATTTTTCCACGAAAGGAACCAAATCACGACGTACCACGATATTGTGCCACTCCGTCCGCTCCGGCACTACCGTACCATTCGCCAAAGTATAACCTCGCTCTGAAGTCGCCAACGAGAAATTTGCGATAGCCGTTCCACTGTCAAAGTAACGGATATCCGGATCCCGTCCCACATTTCCTATCAATATGACTTTATTCAATGACATAACTTAAAAATCTTTCGTTATTTGTATCTATCGCGAAGAAAACCAAATTCGCCAACATGAACAAGTTTCCCACCATTTATCTCGTCAAATAATCATGAATCGGCTGAGGAACGGCATAATCGCCCAAATCTTCGACCTTAACCTCCTGATAAGAGGAAAGCACAGGGAGCGGTTCATCGATCTTGACCTTGACAAAGGAAAGGAACAGAAGCTGATGAGACAATATG
The DNA here is from genome assembly GCA_900552415.1 of uncultured Parabacteroides sp. Taxonomy (GTDB): domain Bacteria; phylum Bacteroidota; class Bacteroidia; order Bacteroidales; family Tannerellaceae; genus Parabacteroides; species Parabacteroides intestinipullorum. The sequence goes on along the minus strand of USAD01000041.1, from coordinate 1,888 downwards.
TGTTTCACTCCTGTTTTGATTTCCAAGATCTGGGCATTACTCTCCTCTCCCAGCAAAGCTCTAACCTCCTTCCTTTCCCCTAACCGTTCGACCGAAATCATTTTTTCCGTCTCTATCAAAGGAAATTCGTATAGTCCGGTCCAGATATCCCCTTGCTGACGCCTTCTTATCCATGTCTTCTCTTTACATATTATATATAGGTATAGGAAATGCCGTGTCCGTCGATTAATTTTCCCCTGCTTGACAGGATAAGAAGTCATCTCATTAGTGGCATAAGCCAAGCAAGCATCCACCAACGGACATGCCACGCAATCCGGATCACGTGGCGTACAGACTAAAGCCCCTAACTCCATGATCGCCTGGTTATGCGTTCCCGCATTGGCAGGATCAAGTAAAGAGGCCGCCAATGCGGAAAACTCCTTCTTGCCTTGCCCCGTATCAATCGGCGTATTGATTGCGAACAGACGAGACAGGACCCGAAAGACATTACCATCCACCACCGGATAGGGCTTGTTCCAAGCGAAAGAGACAATCGCCGCCGCCGTGTACTCTCCAATACCTTTTAAAGAAAGTACATCCTCATACCGTTCCGGGAAAGACCCCCCGAAACGATCCATCACATCAATCGCCGCCATTCTCATATTACGAGCCCGGCTATAATAACCCAAACCTTGCCAATATCTCAACACTTCGTCCTCATCCGCAGCGGCCAAACTGGCCACATCCGGGAATCGCCGGACAAACCGGTTATAATAATCCAATCCTTGCGCTACTTGCGTCTGCTGCAATATCACTTCAGAGACCCAAATCAAATAGGGCGAGCAAGTCGATCGCCAGGGCAAATCCCGCTTATGGCTATCATACCATTCGCATAGCTTCCTGCTTATATCAAAATTCTCCATATCCATCCGGCAAACATACATATAATTATTTTATTTGCTCGCAAAACGAATGGGATCATCCGACCAAATCAATATTAAATATTAATTTTCAATATATTAAGCAACAACCTATTTGATTCTAAATTTATGATATCCAATAACGAGACAATCTTTTTATCAAAATTTGCCGATCAATTCCTTTTTCACTTAAGGAAAAAGCTATATATTTGCATTCCAAAAAATTAAAAGGTTCAAATCAATTAATTATTTATAGACATGACTAAAGCAGATATCGTTAGCGAGATTTCAAAAAGTACGGGTATTGATAAATCAACCGTACTTACAAGCGTTGAATCTTTCATGGAGATCGTAAAAGGCTCGTTGGCAAAAGGCGAGAATGTTTACTTGAGAGGTTTCGGAAGTTTCGTTATTAAGAAAAGAGCACAAAAAACGGCTCGTAATATTTCCAAGAATACGACAATCATCATTCCGGAGCACAACATTCCATCTTTCAAGCCTGCTAAAACTTTCTTGAACGACGTGAAATAATATATCATTAATTAGTTTAATTTTTAAATTTTACAGCAATGCCTAGCGGAAAGAAAAGAAAAAGACATAAAATGTCTACGCACAAACGCAAAAAAAGACTGAAAAAGAATAGACATAAGAAGAAATAAGCCTATTCACAGTAAATGATCTTTGAAGAACAAACTTAGAACCAGACTTTTAAGTTTGTTCTTCGCGTTATCTAAAGTCTGAAATAATTCTTTTTATAGTGGTTAGTGAGTTAGTAGTAGATGTAAAGCCAGAAGAGGTAACTATCGCCGTCTTGGAAGATAAGAACCTTGTAGAGCTCCAAAAAGAGGCTCGCAACATATCTTTCGCTGTTGGCGATATTTATTTAGGTAAGGTTAAGAAGTTGATGCCTGGCTTGAACGCTGCGTTCATTGATATAGGTTATAAAAAGGATGCCTTTCTCCACTACCAAGATTTAGGTCCCAATTTCA
>USAD01000040.1 GCA_900552415.1 uncultured Parabacteroides sp. | reverse complement strand
TACATTCTTTTTTTATTATATATCGAGAAAAAATTCCTTATTTTATCAAGAATCTTATTCAATGTTAAAATATAATTACGATCAGAAATCAACCAGCAACCGGACATTGAGCTGTCGACCGGTCAAATAGTTCGGTACAGCGAACTGGTTATTATAAACATCTGTAATCCAATAATAAGAATTGACGTTTTTTATATCCAAGAGATTAAACACGTCGAGGCCTAGCCAAACGTTTTTCAGGTTCCTGAAAAATTTACGGTCCATGATCGCGTCATCACCTCCCGCCAACAGATAAGAAACACCCAAATCTATTCGCTTATAAGCTGGTGTCCAATAATAACCGCTTTCATATCCTTGGTAAGGAACCGTCACAGGCAATCCTCCGGAAAGGACGCCCTTCAAGCTCAACTGGACACGCTTATAACCAGGAAAATAGTCCTGGAAGAAAAGGGACACATTATAACCCGCACTGTTAGGCAGCGGCGCCTCTGTCGTCTCGCGGATGGTCTGACGGGCCTTCATCAACGAGAAGCTGATCCAGGAGTCTGTACCGGGCACGAACTCACCAAAGAACTTCACGTCTAGTCCCATCGCATAACCCTTCGCGCAGTTCTCTCCATAATAACGGATCTTCACGTTATCCACCGTATAAGGATTCAGGTTATCGAGCTTCTTGTAATAAAGTTCGGCGGTCAACTTAAAATTACGGTCCAAGGCACGGAATGTATAATCACCTCCCAAAATGAAATGGATAGAGCGTTGCGATTTCAAATCCTTATTGAGTGTCACCACATCATTTCCGAACTCGTCGACCTCCACCCGGCGCAATTCCTTATAAAAAGGTGCCTGGTAATAGACACCGGTCGCGAAACGCATCGTCAGGTTCTGGTCAAAATTAGGGATGAAACCAACTGATGCCCGTGGGCTAAAGATAAATTCCTTATTGAAACTCCAGTAGCTACCTCGCACACCACCAACGATCGTGAACAATCCCTGTTCGGTACGGAACTTGAACACATCCTGCAAATAGGCGGAAAAACGAGTGCTCTCCAGTTGGTTATCGGAAAAAAGGTTGGCGATAACATTCACCGCCGTTCCCGTCTGCGGAAGCGAATAGCCCGAAGAGTCGCGTTTCTCCCACTCGCTGATCTTGTCGTTAATACGCTCCATCTGTACGGTTGCGCCCCATTTCAGGGTGTTGTTGTTCAAACGGGCCGAGCCATAATGTCCAACATTCATGATGGTCGAGCTCAATTGGTTGCGGGCATGTTCATGATAGCGCCCGACGGAACGGGCCTGCGACAAAGGATCGTCTGGATTTGACACGCCATCCTCATTCATCCAATACTCGCCCGCGATATCGTAGCTCTCCCGCTCCTGGCTCTTGAACGCTGAAGCCTGCAAGCCCAACTCGATATTCTCATTGGGATTATGTTTCAAGGTCAAGGCGCCGAACAGGGTCTGGAACCGGTCTTTCTCCTGTCCGTCCAGATAAACGGTGAAATTCCGTTGCTCTTCCAGCGTTCCGAATGAGGTTTCCCGACTGTAAGGTGTGAACTTATAATCGTTGTTCGCCCAGTTACCCAAGAAGTTCAACTCCCATTTGGGCGCCAACTGATAGGTCATATAGGTTTGCAAATCATAGAATTTCGGATCGTATTCCGCGTCGGTATCCATCGTTCCCAACAAGGCTCGCCCGCTCTTGAACCGGAAGCCGGTCACCTGCGTGAACTTACCGCTCGAACTGCCCACATAGGCATTGGCTCCCATCAAGCTTCCCGAGACAGAACCTTCCAGTTGCTTCGGCTTCTTATAAGTAATGTCGAGCACGGAGCTCATCTTGTCGCCATAACGAGCCTCGAAACCTCCAGCGGAGAAATTGACCGTCTCCGTCAAGTCCGGGTTCACGAAACTCAAGCCCTCCTGTTGCCCCGAGCGGATCAATAAGGGCCGAAATACCTCCAGGCCATTAACGTAAACGATATTCTCATCATAGCTACCACCACGCACGGAATATTGCGAGCTCAACTCGTTATTGGAACTGACACCGGCAAAGGTCACCACCAGGCTCTCGATACTGCCACCCGCAGGATCCGGCAACAGTTTGATCTTATCGGCGTTCAGGCTTTCCATCGTCGTGGTTTGCTTCCGGATCGCTGTCACCGAGACCTCGCCCAGCTCCAGGACGGTATAATTCATCTGGACATTCAACCGCATATCGGCGTTTGCCATCGGGATAATCCGTTCCGCCTTGTTAAAACCAAGGCATGAGTAAATGATCGCGATGGAGTCGCCGGGTGATATGGAAAGGGAATAATAACCCTTCTCGTTCGTCATCGTCCCGATCAAGGTATTCTTGACCCGCACGTTCACCAACTCCAAAGGGCTGCCATCCGCGTCACGGACATACCCCGTGATCTTGATCGGGCCGTCAGCGAAAGCCCGCGATGAGATAAGTATTAACAACAGCGTCGTCAGGATATGGATTCTCATGATCTTCCAGTTTATTTCGATCTCTCTTGGCATAATTACAGAACTAATAACGGGAAAAAATCGATTAACGTATATTTTAATTAATCATTATATTCGCGTTATTTCTAATTCAAACGCGAAGAACGATAAAAATGGAGAGTTTTGCAACACTTATCCGGAATCGGCGAAGCACTCGCCAGTTCACGGACCAGCCGCTTGCTCCTGAGCAGACGGAAGCGATCTTGAGGGCGGCACTCATGGCACCGTCCTCGAAACGGAAGAACCCTTGGCAATTCGTAGTAGTTGAAGACAAGGAGATGTTGGGCCACCTCGCCGAGTGCAAGCCGCACGGAGCGGAGTTCCTGAGAGGATGTGCCCTGGCGGTCGTTGTCCTGGCCGACGTGATGGTAAGCGATGTCTGGATCGAGGATGCTTCGATCGCCTCAATCTATATGCAACTTCAAGCCGAGGATCTCGGACTGGGCAGCTGCTGGTGCCAGGTCCGTAACCGCGAACGCGAGGATGAGAGCGGCGCCGGAGAGTATGTTCGCCGATTGCTGGACATTCCTTACCAGATGGAGGTGCTCTCGATCATCGGTTTTGGCCATAAGGCACAAGAGCGCAAACCGTTCGACGAGTCACGTCTGCAATGGGAAAAGGTACATATCGACCGGTTTACCATGCCGGAGCCGGATAATGACAAGGAGGAAATGGCATGAGGATCGTCTGTATCGGGTCGGGGAATCTGGCAACTAACCTGACGCTTGCCTGGAAGGAGGCGGGCATCTTGGTCGAACAGGTTTTCAGCCGGACTGAAGCGAACGCGCGGGCTCTGGCGGAGCGGCTTGGGTGCGCGTGGACCTCCTCTACTGGGGAGATCATCAACGACGCGGACCTCTATCTTTTCTCCCTGAAGGATTCAGCGCTGGAGACGGTCGCCTCGAGGCTTCCGGGGAACAGCGGGCTCTGGGTCCACACGGCCGGCAGCATGCCACTTGCCGTCTTCGAGCCTTTCACCACACGCCGGGGTGTCTTGTATCCGCTGCAAACGTTCAGCAAGGGCCGCCGGATAGACTTGGGTAATGTTCCCTTCTTCCTGGAGGCCAACAGCGAGGAGGACAAGGCGATCCTCGAACAGCTCGCCCGGGCCGTCTCACGGGATGTTCGTTTCCTGCCATCCGAGAAACGGCGCCATTTGCACCTCGCCGCCGTGTTCGCCTGCAACTTCGTCAACCACATCTACGCTTTGGCTGATGATATCCTACGTGAAGAGGAGATCCCGTTCGAGGTGTTGCTACCGTTGATCGACGAGACAGCGGCGAAAGTGCACCGCCTTACGCCACGGGAGGCGCAAACCGGACCGGCGATCCGCTACGACGAGAACGTGATCAACAAACACCTGGCAATGCTCGACAAGATGCCCGAACTGAAAGCGCTCTACGAGACATTGAGCCGGAGTATACATAAGGAGGCCAACAAATGAGTACGATCAATTATGATTTAAGGAAGATACGCGCCTTCGTCTTCGATGTCGATGGTGTTCTCTCGCGCGAGGTCATCCCCTTGCATCCCAATGGCGACCCCATGCGCACCGTGAATATCAAGGATGGTTATGCCTTGCAGCTGGCTGTCAAGAAGGGGTACGAGGTGGCCATCATCACCGGAGGCTATACCGAGGCGGTAAAAATCCGCTTCGAGCGGCTGGGCGTGAAACACATCTATATGAGAAGCGCCGTGAAGATCCACGATCTCGAGGATTTCATGGCGAAGACAGGCCTGAAGCCGGAAGAGATCCTCTACGCGGGCGATGATATCCCCGATTACGAGGTGATGACGCGGGTCGGATTGCCCGTGGCGCCGGCCGACGCGGCTCCTGAGATCAAGGCGATCGCGGGTTATATCTCTTCCCGCGAGGGGGGATGTGGTGTCGCGCGCGACGTGATCGAGCAGACGATGCGAGCCCAGGGCGATTGGTTTGGTGAGGAGGCTTTCGGCTGGTGACGCCAGGCACGGATTGTTGGATTTAATGAAATGCACTATGATGAAAGATGAGTATAAATTGGTATTGGCGTCGAATTCACCCAGGCGCAAGGAGCTCTTGGCCGGTCTCGACCTGCCGTTTACCATCCGGGTGATCGGTGACATCGATGAGAGTTATCCCGAAGGACTGGCGGCGACAGATATTCCCCTGTTCCTGTCGAAGAAAAAGGCGGAAGCCTACCTCTCAACGCTGGCCGACGACGAGCTGCTGATCACGGCCGACACGATCGTCTGGAACGACAACCAGGTCCTGGGCAAGCCGAAATCGGAAAACGAGGCGTTCGACATGCTGCGCGCCCTGTCGGGACATACGCACCAGGTCATCACGGGTGTCAGCCTCACCTCCAAAAGGAAGCAGGTGAGCTTCTCGGTCATCACGGATGTCACCTTCTCCAACCTCACGGAGGCGGAGATACACTATTACCTGGAAGAGTTCAAGCCTTACGACAAGGCGGGGGCTTACGGCATACAGGAATGGATCGGTTACATCGGCGTGGAATCGATCAACGGCAGCTTCTATAATGTCATGGGACTGCCCGTCCAACGGCTCTATCGAGAATTGAGATCCTTCTGAGCCCGGCCAGGGAAGCCTCAAGGATAAGGAAAGGGGGATGAGAACGGCAACCGACCGTCTTCATCCCCCTTTTTAGACGCTAAAATCAAACCGGAACAGACAACTCGCGAGCGCGACAGGCCTCCGGATGCCCGTTCCATATCTTATGGAGGAGATCCGATCAGATTTCCTCCGGCGTGCCACCATTACCCTCTTCACCAGATGGATCTTCTGGTTGATTGGGATCATCCGGCTGCTCAGGGTCGGGGATGATATGGCTCTCGTCATCCTTCTCCTGGCTCTTTCCCGTCCGCAAGTTATACGACTTGTTCATGTCGTCAATCAAGCGGTTGACAGAAGCGACAAAGGTCGAAAGCTCCTCACTCGGCATGGAGACGCTATAGGCGAAAGCTACCGTGGTAATATACTTGTATTGCTCATTCATGACCTCGCGCAAGGGCTGGGCCGACCCCAAGTTATTGACAGCCATGTTGGCCGAACGTTGCTCAAGCAGGGCCGCGTAACGCTCGGCGACATCGCTGAGCGAGTCGGCCATTTCGCTTTGCCCCAATGTCGTCAGGTAATCGGCGATAGCGGGCTTCCGCATATCGGTCGCCAGGCCGCGCAACGCCTGCACCTGCTGCCTTTGGGGCAGGTTATATAAGCCCGAATAGGGCTTTAAGGCATTGTAAGCACCCGTAGCTGCGGTCTTGTTCGCCGCGATGGGCGACTGTTTCTCGCTCCGTAAGACATTAAAGAAATAGATCACCAAAGATTTTGCCTCCTTCGAGACATCCGCGATCAAAGCCGTCTCGTCGGCAGTCCTGCTTTGGACAGCGATATCCCTCATCTTGTTAACGTTTGTGGAATAGGATTCAACGAGAGTTGAAGAGACATGCAACTTTTCCGCTGTAGCGGCATTGATTAGTACTAAAAATTGCTCAGAAAAATAATTGTACTCATAGTTATTCAACTTATCGAGGCCAATAGTTTTGATTGTAATAATATCAGACATAATCCCAAAAATTTGATTAAAGTTCTACATGGGTGCAATGTAAGAATTATTTACCAATTATCCAAATAAAGATTAAAAAAATGCCAGTAATAAAAAAACAATTAATAAGAAGAAATAAGGAAATGCCTCACAGACCTCCAAAAACCATTTCCGGGTTACCGGAAATACCTCATAGACCTCCAAAAATCATTTCTGGGTTACCGGAAAGTGCCTCACAGACCTCCAAAAGTCATTTCAGTAATTTCATGAAGAAACTTTTGGAGATCTGAATACATACTCTCCTATTCAAAAGACATTGAAAATTCCTCTTGGAGACGCTCAAACTCTGGCTGAAGAGCCTCCATCTCCTTTTGGAGACGCTCAAACTCCGGCTGGCGGGCCTCCATCTCTTTTTGGAGACGCTCGAACTCCGGACGATATTGCTCCATGATGAAAGAGATACTATCCGCTATATTCGCGGAAGCTATCGCCTCTTGAACCGTACGATTAATCTCCGGTTGGTATCGTGCCACAATCAGGGAGATACTATCTCTAACCTGGCTAGCACGCTCGGTAACTCGCGCCAGGGCAGAATCCTTGGCGATGACATGAGAAATCGCTTTTTCATGGATAACTTGTTTCCCATCCGGAATTAATTCCATAAATTCGCTACTTGAAATCGCCTCGAGCTCGCGGGCGATCGTGGGATGGGCAAAGGCCGCCACGGCTATCGCGGCCAACGGAAGGATAGATAGATACCTTAACCGTCCCCAGGGATTTGATTTTCTTTTTAACATCATAGCTATTCGCTTTTTAAGTGAATTGTTATTAAAGCTGTTGGCCATGGAAGTGAAGCGCCTTGAGCCGACAGCTTTTCTTATTAATCGCAGTTGATAATCACGCGGATTGACCCCCACGCCCAATACGGCGGCATCCGCCTCGAACTCATGGATCTCGCGGAGCTCGCGCCGCAAGAGCCAGATAGCCGGGTTGAACCATTGCGCCAGGCAAAAAAGGGTTACGAAAAGGGTATCCGCCGAATGCCCGAAACGGACATGGGCCATCTCGTGCGCCAGGACCGCCTTTCCCTCACGCTCAAAGTCTTCGCGGTTGATCACGACCGTGCGCAACCAGCTGAAAGGCTCCACCGCTCGTGAGGTGAAGACCAGGCGTATGCCATGGAACCGGCGTGCCTCCTCGCGACCAATCGCCCGGCGAAGGGAAAAACCGATAATAAGGCCATAAACGGCCAAAGCAGCCAGGCCTGCCAAGTAGAGAGTCGCGCCAATCGAGGGCCAGGGGAAGGGCTTCTCCCGCTCAATGTCGGCAGCCGATTCGACCTGGGCCGCCCAAAAGAGGATCGCCTCATTCACCGGACGTGCCGACTCGGCGATAGGCCCCTCTTCCCACGTGAAATGGACCAACGGCAAGATAGCCGACAACAGGAGCAGGCCCAACAACGTGACCCTGTTCAGCCGATGGAAGGTGGTCCCGCTCAGCAGCAATTTGTAAAACAGGAAGAACAACGCCACGCAAGCGGATGATTTAAGTATGTAAACCAGGAAGGCACCCATAAGCTCTATCGTATATTAAATGTTTTCGGTATCGATTTGATGGAACAAAAGAACAATAAAGCCCGCACATAAACTAATTATCATAGTTAATAAACTAGAAAATATAGTCTCTTTAGGGAAAAAGAGGTTTTCCATGCCCCAAAAGGGGGTCCAAAGGCGACTTTCTAGGGGTTCTCTAGGATCGACAAGGCCTGTCGGTTGGGCAGGTAGCGCGTCATGCCCTCGGAATAGGCCACTCGCTGGTGGCCCAGACTGTCGGAATAGATGATGAAATAGTCGATCGTGCCGACCTGGCGGGCGATTTCCCTTGCCCGATCAAGGCCGACGACCATAAAGGTGGTGGCATAGGCGTCGGCGGTCATGCAATCATCGGCCACGATTGTCGCGCTCAAGATATTTTGACCCGCCGGATAGCCGGTCAGGGGATTGATCGTATGCGCGTATTTCTTGCCATCCTTGATGTAGAAATTCCTGTAATCGCCCGAAGTAGCGATGCCGCCCTTCCGGTTGAGCTGAACGACCTCCTCAATTCCGTTATCACGGGCGATGCCGGTCGTATCTGGGTTGGGCTTATTGATTCCTACACGCCAGCCTTGCCCCGCGGGATTGACACCACGGAGCGTCACCTCGCCGCCAATCTCTATCATGTAGTTCCGGACGCCCTCACGCTCGAGCAGTTGGGCGATCACGTCGCACGCATAGCCCTTCGCGATCGATGAGCAGTTAAGCTGGACCCGCGGATCCTCCTTCTCGACCCGGTTGCCGACCAACCGGACCTTTTGATAACCGACAAACGAGCGAAGGCTGTCGATCACGGCAGGCGTCACGCTATCCATCCGGCTGAAGCCAAACCCCCAAAGGTTGACGAGCGGAGCGCAAGTGATGTCGTAAGCGCCTTCCGATACGGCCGAGACCTCCATCGCCCTCAAGAAAACCTCGCGAAACCAGGGATCAACCTCCACCGGCTCGTTTCGATTGACTTTCGCGATAACCGAATTCGGATTAAATGGATTGAGGGAAAGATCGAACCGCTCCAACTCCGCGAGGATGAGGCTGTCTTTCGCCTCATCGGCCTCGTATTTGATCGAATAACGGGTATGGAAGATGGAGCCGACCGACTCATAATAACGTTTTCCGCCCGAGCAGGCGGCCAGGGAGTACCCCCCGACAATCAGCAAGACACATTTAATAAGAAAAGAAGCGCGCATAAACAGCCAACAAAAGATTAACTGAAGAAAAGATGCTCGATCAGGATCCTCGTGCCGATCCCGATCAGGATAATACCGCCGATCAAATCGAGTTTCAGGTTGATCCGGCCCCCAACCCGGTTGCCGAAGAAGACCCCGAAGGCGGCGAAAGCGAAGGTCACCAGCCCGATGATCACCGTCTGGATGACGATAGGGGCCTTGATGATGGCCAGCGAGATGCCCACGGCCAGTGCCACTGCGACCTTGAAGGTGCTGATGCCGTTGGACAGCGCCAGTGCGTTGTCGCCCTGAATGAAATAGTAGGCCGTGTAGTAGATGCCTGCACCCGGCACCAGCGGGAAGATGCCGGAGAGCAGGAACACGGTCACCGGGGTCTTTTGCAGGATGGCGAACATGCGGGTGAGGATGGTGAGGGGAATCACCGCCAGCAGGCTGGCCGCAGCGGTGTCCAGCCCCAGCATGACGCACAGCTCATACACGAACCAGCCCATGGCACCCACCAGCGCACAGGTGGGCAGGCTCCGGCGGGGGCAGGCGAACAGGATGGCAAAGCTCAGGGTGCCGGTGCCGGCCAGCAGGAACTGGCCCATCAGCTCCCCGATCTGGGAATTGGTGAGAGAAATCATGCGACCACCACCCCCGTGAGCAGAGAATACAGGCTCAGCACAAGGCCGGTGCCAATGGCGATGCTGGCGGCGATGAGCAGCGCGTCGATCATGCGGATGGTGCCGGACAGGTAGTCGCCGTGCACGAAGTCGCGGATGCCCATGGTGAAGGCGATGCCGGGGGTCAGGATCATCAGCGCACCGATGATGGCATGGCTGGCCGAGGTATGCAGCGCCTGACACAGCAGGATGCACACCAGTGTGATGAGGGACGCGGTGGTGATCTTCTGGAAGCCGCCGGGCAGGCTGTACCGCCCGCACAGCAGCAGGTAGCCGCTGGCCGCCAGACCGGCCACGGCGGCAGCGATGGCGCTGCGCAGATCACCGCCAAAGATCATGGCAAAGCTGAACGCGCCGCCCATGCCGCTGACCAGCTGCACCCAGTCCTTGGGGAAGGGGATGCGCTGGGCGGCCGCCAGACGGTATTCGGCCTCCCCCAGCGACATATTGGTCTCGGCGATCTCGCGGGAAAGGGCGTTCACCGCCGCCACCCGGCCCAGATGGGTGGTGCGCACCGGCACGTTGCGCACTTCGCTGATCTCTGCGGTGCCGGCGCTGGCAAAAATGCCGTTGGTCAGTACATAAACATGGAATTCCCGCAGGTGGAAGGAGCGTGCCATGATCTCCATGGTCTGCTCCACCCGGAACACTTCCGCACCGTTCTCCAACAGAGTCTGCCCGGCCGCCATGATAAAGTCCATGATGCGGCGGCGCAGTTCTTCGTCGGGATAAGCCTCTCTGCCCTTCATTGCCCGGCCTCCTTGAAAAAATAATATCGTCTTATTCTAACATGCGCGTGCCCGGCGCACAAGAGCAAAAAAGAAGAGCGGGGAAAACGCCCCCGCTCTCCGGAAACCGCATCAGATATAGTCCGAAATATAAGGGATCTTGTGGAACAGCACATCGTCCAGCCGCTCCACGGCATCCTCCCGGCCCTCGATGCGCTCCAGCTCGAACAGACGTTCGGCGGTCTTGTAGCCCAACAGCAGGGTGGAAAGGGTGCCGATGCCCATTTTCAGGTGGTATTCGGCGGGGGCATCGGTCAGGGTGCAGCCGCCGTCCGCAAACCGGATGCGGAAGGTGTGGTCGTTCCAGGGCAGCAGGTCGTCCTCGATCTCCAGATCAATGCACAGCTCGCCGCCGTCCGGGTCACAGGGGTAATCTTCCAGGAAGCTGGCCACATCCACGATGCGGCCCATGGCATAGGGGCGGATGGTCTCCTTGATGTCGCCGTCGTCTATCTCAAAGGCGATGGGTTCGCTGAAGTAGGTGTTGCCGTGCACTTCGTCGATCATGGAGTCGTGGGCGTGGATGTACTCCCACAGGCCCTTCTGTGCCTCGCGGTTCAGGTAGATCATTTCTTTGATGTGCATGATGTCGTTCTTGATCAGGTACACCATGTAGCCGCAGGGTTTGTCCTTTACATTATAATAGACGGCGACATTGGTGTCATCCTCGTCCCAGCGCCAGTACTCCTCCCAGGCCAGTGCGTTGCGGAACAGGCACCCGTGGGTGATGGAGGCAAAATGGGAGTGCAGCTCGTGGAACTCGGTGTTGTCCCAGGCGACGCGCCGCACATAACCGGGGGCCGACACCTTGGTGGGGATCTGCCGGTCCTTGATGTTGTAGGAGATCTTGTTGGAGATGATCTCCCACCCCAGGTGGTGGTACAGCGGGATGGAGTAGGGGTAGAGCAGGGCAAAGCTCTTGCCCTCCTTGTGCATCTGGGTCAGGCCCTGGATCATGAGCCGCTTCATGATGCCGTTGCCGGTGTACTCCGGGTAGGTGCACACACTGGTCACAAAGCCCACATGGTAAACGGCGTCATAGATGTTCATCTTCAGCGGGTAGACCGCGAACTGAGAGACAAGGTTTTCTCCGTCAAAGCAGCCCAGCACGTCCGCGCGCTCCAGCACGGGGAACTTGGACTGCTTGATCTCGTCGTCCTTCCATCCGGTGGCGGTGAGCTCATCTTCCGTGACCTGAAAGGTATAGCGCAAAAGGGCGTTGTACTGGTCCAGATCATCGGTCTCCAGATAACGATATGTATAATTTTCGGCAGGATTCATGCAAAACTTCCTCTCTCTGGCGGGTGACTGGTTGCCGAACAATTCTATTATACACCCGCCGTATAAAACCGGGCAAGAACCATTTTCACAAAAATCTGCGGCACACAGCCTGCCAAACCACTGCATTTGCCGGAAAAACTGCTCTGCTGTGTGTTTTGCATTGCACCTGCTTTTTGAGTGTGGTATACTATGCCTGTTATGGAAAAATGCCGGTGCGGTGTGCCGGCCCAGCGATGAGGAAAAGGAAACGAACAATGAAAATTGGATTTGACAACGACAAATATCTTGCGATGCAGTCCGAGCATATCCGCGAGCGCATCCAGAAGTTTGACAACAAGCTGTATCTGGAGTTCGGCGGCAAGCTGTTCGACGACTATCATGCCTCCCGCGTGCTGCCGGGCTTCCAGCCGGACAGCAAGCTGCAGATGCTGCTGCAGCTGAAGGATCAGGCGGAGATCGTCATCGTCATCAGCGCCGAGGACATTGTGAGCAGCAAGATCCGCGGCGATTACGGCATCACCTACGATCTGGATGTGCTGCGCCTGATCGACGCCTTCCAGGGTGTGGGCCTGTATGTGGGCAGCGTGTGTGTGACCAAGTACACCGCTGCCCCGGAGGTGGAGGCCTTTGAAAAGCGCCTCAACGATCTGGGTATCCGCACCTTCCGCCACTATAAGATCGCCGGTTACCCCAACGACGTGGCCCACATCGTGAGCGACGAGGGCTATGGCCGCAACGACTACATTGAGACCGAGCGCCCGCTGGTGGTCATCACGGCCCCTGGCCCCGGCAGCGGTAAGATGGCCACCTGCCTGTCCCAGCTGTACCACGAGTACAAGCGGGGCGTGAAGGCCGGTTACGCCAAGTTCGAGACCTTCCCCATCTGGAACATTCCCCTCAAGCACCCGGTGAATCTGGCCTACGAGGCCGCCACCGCCGACCTGAACGATGTGAACATGATCGACCCGTTCCATCTGGAAGCCTACGGCGTGACCACCGTCAACTACAACCGCGACATTGAGATCTTCCCGGTGGTGAACGCCATGTTCGAGCTCATCGCGGGCAAGAGCCCCTACAAGAGCCCCACGGATATGGGCGTCAACATGGCAGGCAACTGCATCGTGGACGATGCAGTCTGCCGCGAAGCATCCCGCAAGGAGATCCTGCGCCGTTACTTCAAGTGCCTGTGTGAGCAGAAGATCACCGGCACGGTCAAGGAGACCGAGCGCTACAAGCTGGAACTGCTGATGAATCAGGCCGACCTGACCGTGGGCCAGCGCGAAGTGGAAAAGCAGGCTCATGCCCGCAGCGAGAGCACCGGCGGGGCCCCTGCTGCCGCCATTGAGCTGCCGGACGGCACCGTTGTTACCGGCAAGACCGGTCCGCTGCTGGGTGCAGCAGCATCTGCTCTGATGAATGCTCTCAAGGTGCTGGCCGGCATCCCGCAGGAGACCGACCTTGTGAGTGCGGCTTCCATTGAGCCCATCCAGACCCTCAAGACCAACTATCTGGGCGGCAAGAATCCCCGCCTGCACACCGACGAGATCCTGATCGCGCTTTCCAGCTCGGCTGCTTCCAACGAGCAGGCTGCAGCGGCCATGCATCAGCTGCCCAACCTCAAGGGCTGCGATGTGCACTCCACCGTGCTGCTTTCGGGTGTGGATACCAGCACCCTGAACCGGCTGGGAATGTACCTGACCTGTGACCCTGTTTACGAGGAAGAGGACCGCAAGTACCACAAGCAGTAAATTATACAAAAAACAAAACAGGCGCATCCAAAGGCCGAAAGGCTGGCGGATGCGCCTGTTTTTCATTGGTTCAGATGCCGGTAAAATAAGGTCTGTACTTTTCTGCGTACAGCTGGGTGCCCATGCGGCGCAGGCCGCCGTACAGGTGCCGCCGGATCAGCGGTTCAATGGCATCCAGGTCTTTTTCCCGGATCACCCGCAAAATTTCCCGGTGCTCGCTCAGCACATCCGGCACATTGTTGGCCCGCACCACATCCAGACGGGTAAAGCGGGAATAATCCGGCTGCGGCTTTGTCAGGTTCTGCCAGATGTACCATTTGTTCATGCTGCAAAACCAGATGGCGTGCATTTCCAGATCCAGCGTCAGGAAGGCATTGATATCCACATTCTCCGGGTCGGTCATGGTCTGGGCCATTTCCTCCAGCAGGTCATATTTGTGCTTGATCTCGATGTACTCATAGGGCGAACAGACCTGAATGAAATCGCGAAGCACCG
>USAD01000039.1 GCA_900552415.1 uncultured Parabacteroides sp. | reverse complement strand
CTTGTAAAGATAGGTATTCCTCGTTCCTGCCTCATCTTGCTTGACGACTTTCATCTCCAGGATATAGTCGCTCACGAAAGTATAGGTGAAGACATACTCGGACTTGTATTGGCTCGGTTCCGTCACGCTGTAACTGTAAGCACGCTCGGGCAAATTGCGATTGGTCGTGCCGAACAGGAGGTTCAACGGACTGACAAAATCGAACGACAGCAGGTCGAACGAGGCGATCGGGCGCAAGGTGAAATTCTCGGGATTCACCAGGCTACCATACGTATAGGTCATCTCCTCCTTGTCACGGGTATAACGGACCACGTTACCATTTTCCCAGATGAAGATATCGGAAAGCGGGTAAACACGCTCCTCGTAACCCTGGCCATTCTCCTTGGGCCAACGGGTCGTCCAACCGATAGCCGACAGGTCGCTGCCCGTATATTGATAATCGTAAGCGTCGGACACATAAATCTCATTGCTGACAAGATCATTCTCCTTATAATTCTCCTGACGGCTGATCCGTCCGCCAGACAAGGTATATTCCGCCTCCTTGAATCCCGTCTGTGTCTTGGTCATGAGGATCTTGTTGTCCGAATAGATGAACGAGCGCCGGGTGTCGCCCGTGAAATCGATCGAGGCGATCGACCCATCCACGTTATAACTCACCGAAGCGCTATAAAGGAGCGAGTTATTATCCTCCTCATAACAGGAAATCTTCGTCAACTTGTTCAATGGCTCAACCACGACCACCGGGTCATCATCGCCACATGAGGCTAAACTTAAGGTCGCCAACAATAATAATGCCGTGTACTTTCTCATATCGTTCCTAATTTTATTGGCAAAAGTAAAACTTTTACCCAAATAACCTCTTCCCCGGCCTTCTTATTTCACGAAAGCCGGGGAAAAGCCCTTATAACCGGATTCGCTCCAAATCATCCGGCACAAAGATCTCGCCAGTGAACGAGGCGGCCGCCTCCTCCGCGTAAGCGCGCTTGCGGGTGGCGAGTGTCTGGTCTTCCGTATGATAAAGGAGCAGCCGCTTGACACCCAGTTCCGCCGCCAACCGACCCGCCTCGGCCGCCGTACTGTGATGTTTCTCGTAAGGCTTGAAGATCTCACGATCACGGTAGAGGCAGAAAGCCTCGCTCATCAGCCAATCGGCGCCCTCGACATAACCGCGGTTCGCCACGTTGTAAGGCTCGTCGCCAAGGCAGGCCACGACTGTCCCGTCCGGCAAGGTGGCCCGGAAACCGAATTGCTTCTCTTTCGTCGACAGGATATCGAAACATTCCATGCGGATATCCCCCACCGTCAGCCGATCCTTGTCTTTTACCTCCACAAACGAGATCCCCTTCTCCATCCAGCCCCGATCCTTCTTGGAAAGGGTCAATTCGCAAATTGTCCGGAGCACGGACAAGACCCGCTCATGGCCATAAATCGGGAATATGCCCTCACGGGCGCCTTTCGCCAAACCTGACGCCACCCGCCTGACGATCCAGACAGCTCCCAGGACATGATCCGTATGGGCATGCGTCAAATACATCGCGCTCAACTCATCCACCGAAACGCCGACCTTCTCCAGCTGGGCCAAAACGCCATTGCCACCACCCGCGTCGACCAACAAACGGGTCGTGCCCGAGCGAAGCACGAAACAGGTATTATAACACTTGGTCACGATGGCATTGCCCGTGCCCAACATAATCAACTCATTAGCATTCTTGTTATCCATCATCAATTTCTCCTAAAGCTAATAATTCAAAGAGCGGCCGATATCGACGCTCACGGAGCCTAAAATTACGGAAATTTATCATACCAAAAACAGGTTTGCCCATAATAGCCACATAACAATGGAATTTCAATTTCACTGCAGTATCTTGGGAAATTCACTGTAGTGAAATGAAAAATGGACTTCAATGCCCCCATTTTTTCCGGAAAGGAAATAGAGTTTTGTTCGGACCGGATTGGAGTTTTCTTCGGAAAGGACTGGCGTTTTGTCCGAATCGGACTGAGGTTTCCTTCAGACAAAATTTCAGCTCCGTCCAAAGGAAAGCGGACGGTTCCCACGAATACTCTCAACAGCCATTCCGGACGTTTCAACCTCCAATTCGGACGATTCAACACGCGCCTGTCCCGGGCCCGAAGGAATCGGCCTATTTTTGGCGGCAAATTTTAATTCATTATTAAAGATGTTCAAGACAATCGTTCGCTTTTCAATCCGCAAGAAACTATTCGTCGCATTGACGACGATTTTCCTGCTGGCCGGGGGAATCTACTCAATGATGACGTTGCCGATCGACGCGGTACCCGACATCACCAACAACCAGGTGCAGATCGTTACCGTCTCGCCCACCCTTGCCCCGCAGGAGGTGGAGCAGTTGATCACCTTCCCGATCGAGATCTCGATGAGTAATATCATGAACGTGCAAGAGATCCGTTCGGTCTCCCGCTTCGGCCTGTCGCTCGTGACGGTCGTATTCAAGGAGAATGTCCCGACGCTCGATGCCCGCCAATTGGTCAACGAGCAGATACAAACCGTTATTGGCGAGATCCCGCCCGAGCTGGGCACGCCCGAGCTGATGCCCATCACGACCGGATTGGGCGAGATCTATCAATATGTCCTGAAAGTGGCGCCCGGTTATGAGTCGCGCTACGACGCCATGGAGCTGCGCACGATCCAGGACTGGATCGTCAAGCGCCAGCTGTCCGGCATCCCGGGCATCGTCGAGATCAACAGCTTCGGAGGCTACCTCAAGCAATATGAGGTGGCGATCGATCCCGATGTGCTCTACGCCATGAACTTCACCATCGGCGAGGTCTTCGAAGCCTTGAGCAAGAACAACCAGAACACGGGAGGAAGCTACATTGAGAAGGTCGACCGGGCCTATTACATCCGTTCGGAAGGTATGATTAAGGAATTGAGTGACATCGAACGGATCGTCGTCGCCAACCGGGGCGGCATCCCTGTGCATGTCAGCGACATCGGACAGGTCCGTTTCGGGGCGCCCAAGCGCTTCGGCGCCATGACGAAAGATGGCGAGGGCGAGTGTGTCGGCGGTATCGCCATGATGCTGAAGGGCGCCAATGCCAACGCCGTCACCCAAGAGCTGGAGAAAAGGGTCGAGAAGGTGCAAAAGATGCTGCCCGAAGGGGTGAGCGTCGAGCCCTACCTGAACTGCTCTGAACTGGTGAACCGCAACATATCGACCGTCATCCGCAACCTGATCGAGGGCGCCTTGATCGTGTTTGTCGTGCTGATCCTCTTCCTGGGCAATGTCCGGGCGGGCCTGATCGTGGCCTCCGTCATTCCGCTGGCCATGCTGTTCGCCTTCATCCTGATGCAGCATCCCAGTCTTCGAATGGGGTAAAAGGAGAAATACGAGAAGCGCCGGCAAACACGGCATCCGCATGGCCACGGAGAACTACAGCAAAGTCGAGGACAATATCCGCCTGGAAGCGGAAACCGCCTACTACTCCTACACCCAGGCGCTCCAGAAGGTCCGCCTGACGGGAAGTTCCCTCCAAAAGGCCAAGGAGAGCGAACGTCTGGCGATGGAAAAATATAAAGAGGGACACCTGTCGATCGTGGAGGTCATCAACGCCCAACTCTATCACTTGGACGCGAACATCAATTATATCCAGTCCAAACGGGACGCATGCTTCGCTAAAAGTGGGCTTGACAGGGCCTTGGGCCTGTATGCGCAAGAATAAGGGCATAAAAAAAGGCTATCCTCACGGACAGCCAATTTCAATTGTTAACCTTAAAATCTAATACCATGAAAAACACAACGCGAATATAGACGCTTTATGTTGTTCAACATAATTATCGATCATGTTTCATTATTCGCTTAACTTGATTTAACATCATCCGGGATCCGGACATCCGCTCCCCACATCAATTTCTCCCGGAGCGTCTGATAAAAGGTATGATTATACCGCTTCACGACCTGGATCGCATGCTCCGCCTTGCTGATCTGGAGCTCGATTCCCGAGGGAAAGATCTCGGACCGGCCATCCAACGAGATCAGGAAATACTTGTTCCGGCTCTCCACCCGCAAGGTGATCTCGCAGGAATCGGGAATAACCAGGGGACGCACGTTCAATGAATGAGGAGCTACAGGACTCAGCACGAAATTGGCGCACGAGGGCGCGATGATTGGCCCGTTGACACTCAGGGAATAGGCCGTCGAGCCTGTCGGCGTGGCGATTACCAGGCCATCAGCCTGATAAGAGGTCAGGTATTCCCCGTTCAAGAAGGTGTGGATCGTGATCATCGACGAGCTGTCGCGCTTCAGGACCGCGATCTCGTTGAGGGCATAATTATAGCCATGAAAGGCACGCTCATGCGTATGCAGTCGCAGGAGGGTTCGCTCCTCCACCTTATAATAATTCTTGAAGATCTCATCGAGCATATCCTCGATCTCGTTACTGCCAACGTCGGCCAGGAAACCCAATCGTCCGGTGTTGATACCCAGGATCGGGATATTTTTCTTGTTCACCCGAGCGGCAGTCCGCAGGAAAGTGCCGTCGCCACCGACGCTCAAGGCCAACGTCAAGTCGAAATCATCATCGTCCAGGAGACCGTCCACTTTCGGATGAAAATCCAGTTTCTCCTCCAAGAAAGCGTAAAAACGGCGATCCACATAGACCACCGCCTCCAACTGGACCAGCTTGTCGAACAACCGACGGATCACGTTCTGCCGCCCAACCTGATATTCACTGCCAAAAACCCCTATCCTCATGCCTTAATTCTTTCTTGATACCTACATGTTCATATAAAAAAGCAACTCGTCCATCCGCTGCCGCAGCTCATTGTCGATCACGCCCGAGCGCATGAAATGATAAACCACCGTATAATCGAAACGCTCGAAGCTGCGGATCACGGGCGAAGCATCCTCCAGGTCAATCTTCAGGACAATCCTCGTCCGGCCGGTCGTGATGTCGTGATGCGAGAGCAAGCTCAACAGATGCGCATTGTTCGACTCCACCAGGCGGGCAATCTCCGACAGGGCATAATCCTGCGGCCAGATCTCAAGCACGATCACACTCCCGCCGCCATCCGCGGCACACCATTTGGAAACCTCAGCAAGAAGCCTTTCCGGCAAGACCGCTCCTTGATACTCACCCTCTTCCGATACCACCGGCAATAGGCTCAACCCGTAACGGGTCGTCAGGCTCATCGCCTCGAAGATGAAATCGGCAGGCCTCACCGCCGGCGAGACCAATAGCGGCTCACCCAGAGGAAGAGACAAATCGGCCAAACCCAACAAATCCTTCTCCGAAACCAGGCACTGATAAGTATTATCTTTCAACAGAGGCAGATGCCGGAGCTTATAATCATCCATCAAAGACAACGCGTATTCTCCCGAGTCAAAGTTTTTTAACACGGGAGTTTCTCTCGTTATAAAATCTTTTACCAACATTGTGCAGAAATTCCCCAAAAGCTACTAAATTTGCCGATACTTTTGTGCAAAAGTAATCAAAGAAATAAGATATACTGATATATATAATGACAAAATTAAGCGTAAACATTAATAAGGTAGCCACCATCCGGAACGCCCGTGGAGGCAACAATCCCGACGTTTTGCGGGTCGCCAAAGATTGTGAGGCTTATGGTGCTCAAGGCATCACTGTCCATCCCAGACCCGACGAAAGACACATTCGCTATAACGACGTCTACAACCTCAAGCCTTTGCTTAAGACAGAATTCAATATCGAGGGTTATCCCTGTGACAAGTTCATCGACTTGGTCTGCAAGGTGAAGCCGACACAGGTCACTTTGGTGCCTGACGCTCCCGACGCAATCACCTCGAACGCCGGCTGGAACGTGAAGGAGAACTTTGATTTCTTAAGCGAGTTGGTAGACCGTTTCACCTCACACGGCATCCGGACCTCCATTTTCGTCGGCACCGAGCTGGATAACCTGGAGTGGGCCGCCAAGACAGGAACGGACCGCGTGGAGCTCTACACCGAGCCTTACGCCAGCGGCTATGCGCAAGACCGCGACAAGGCGATCGCCCCCTTCATCGAGGCGGCTCAGTTCGCGAAGAACCAAGGCCTTGGTGTCAACGCGGGGCATGACCTGAGCCTGGAGAATCTCGCCTTTTTCAGCCAGAATATCCCTTGGCTCGAGGAGGTATCCATTGGCCATGCGCTGATTTGCGATGCGCTCTATCTGGGATTGAAAGAGACGATCGCCCAATACAAAGCATGTTTACAATCTAATCTATAATTTATCAAATCTAGTAACAATGAGCATGTTATTATTACTGCAAGCCGTCGGGAACCAAGCAGCGGAACAAATGCCTGAGTTCACGACACTGACTCCGCAAGTGGAAGCGGAAATGAATGTCATCGACTTGGCCTTCAAGGGAGGATGGATCATGATCGTCCTGCTTCTTCTGTCATTGATGGCCATTTACATATTCATCCAAAGGCTGATCATTATCCGCCGGGCCGGAAAGGAAGACGAGAGTTTCATGAACCGGATCAAGGATTATATCCACGACGGGAAAGTTGACTCGGCGCTCAATCTCTGCCGCAGCACCAATACACCTTCCGCTCGCATGATCGAGAAAGGAATCACCCGCCTGGGTCGTCCGATGAACGATGTCCTGGTAGCTATCGAGAATGTCGGTAACCTCGAGATCTCCAAGCTGGAAAAGGGATTTCCTTTGATCGCGACAACAGCGGCCGGAGCGCCGATGCTTGGTTTCTTGGGAACAGTTACCGGTATGGTCCGTGCCTTCTTCGACATGGCAAACGCCGGAACAAACGTGGATGTCAGCTTGCTCTCAGGCGGTATTTATGAGGCGCTTGTGACAACCGTCGGTGGTCTGGTGGTCGGAATCATCGCCCTCTTCGCTTACAACTACTTGGTCTCACAAGTCGATAACGTGGTCAACAAGATGGAGGCGCGCACCATGGAGTTCATGGACCTGCTCAACGAGCCCGCCAACTAATCAGACCAAAGGGAATCATTCCTTTTAAATATTCATTAAGCTATGGCATTAAAAAGAAGGACAAAAGTAAACGAATCGTTCAGTATGGCATCCATGACTGATGTCATATTCCTTTTGCTGATCTTCTTTATGGTGACATCGACCGTTGTCATCCCCAACGCCATCAAGGTAACCTTGCCCCAATCACAAAAGCAAACGGCGGCAAAACCTTTGACACGGGTGACAATTGATGCCAACCTGAACTACTACGTCGCTTTCGGCAACCAAAGGGAGGTTCGTGTCTCGTTCGACGAGATCACGCCGTTCCTGCAAGAGAGCTACGCCAAAGAGCCGGAAATGTTCGTGGCCCTATATGCCGACGAAACCGTGCCCTATAAGGAGATCGTAAAAATCCTGAACATCGCGAACGAGAATAAATTCAAGATGGTACTCGCCACACGGCCCCAATAAGCAAATGGGACCCAGTTATTCGAGATAACAAATATGAGATGGGATAAAGACGACATATTCAGTGCGATCGGCACGCTTGCCTTTCACGGGGCAATCCTGCTGATCCTTTGGTTGACAGTCCTAAAGGCTGAGGTACCGGAAGAAGATGGTGGTATCCTGGTCAATTTCGGTAATGTCAACGCCGCCGCGGGCACTTTCGAACCCAGGTACGAGGGTCCGGAACCGCCACAAGAGGTGACGCCTCCCGCTCCCGAGCCAACCCCCGAGCCGACTCCCGTGGTTCCGAAACAGGACTTGATTACACAAGATCTGGAAGAAAGCGTCTCTTTGGACGAGAAGAAAAAGGAGGAGCAAAAAAAGAAAAAGGAGGAAGAGGAGAAACGCCGGAAGGAAGAGGCCGAAAAAGAACGGCTCCGGAAAGAACAAGAGGCTCGCAAACGGGCCGCCGAGGAACGACGGAAACAACAAGAGGCCATCAGTAACAAGGTGGCCGGCGCATTCGGTATCGGACAAGCAGCAGGCAACAGCCAAGGCGACGCACCGAGCGGCACGGGTAACCAGGGAAGCCCCTTCGGCAACTCTGATCATGGAGCCAACGAGGGCGTAGGCGGTTACGGCTCGTTCAACCTTAATGGACGCTCCATTGGCGCAGGCGGATTGCCCAGACCTGCTTATACGATCCAGGAGGAAGGTCGGATCGTGATCAACATCACGGTCAACCCGAAAGGAGATGTTATCTTTGCCGAGATCGGTAAGGGTACGAACATCGACAATGCCTCCATGCGAAAAAGCGCTCTTGAGGCCGCACGAAAAGCCAAATTCAACAGCATCAGCGGAGCGAACAACCAGAGTGGAACGATCACCTACCTCTATCGCTTCAAATAAATTGGCGATTTGAGGGGAAAAAATTATATTTGTGAACGTAAACCAAAAAAAATAGGACAAATATGAAGAAAGCGATCGTATTCTTAGCGGAAGGCTTTGAGGAAATGGAAGCGATAGGAACAGTGGATATCTTGCGTCGTGGAGGCGTTAACGCATTGACTGCCTCGATTACGGACGACCTGAATGTCACGGGAGCGCATGGTATCAAATTGGTAGCTGACGTAACATTGGGAGCGCTCGACCTGTCGGATGCCGACGCCCTGATCCTGCCGGGTGGACTGCCAGGAAGCACCAACCTGAATGAGTGTGTTCCCCTGAAAGAGGCCTTGCTGGAGCAATACCGTAACAATAAGATTGTAGCGGCCATCTGCGCAGCTCCTTTAGTATTGGGAGGCTTAGGCCTGCTGAAAGGCAAGAAGGCGACCTGCTACCCCAGCTTCGAGCCTAAGATGATTGGTGCCGAGGCTACAGGCAACGCGACAGAGACTGACGGTAATGTCATCACGGGCAAAGGTCCGGGCTTGGTCTTCAACTTCGGATTAGCCCTCTTGAAAGCCTTGAGAGGCGAGGCTGTCGCTGAGGAGGTAGCCGCTGGACTCTTGTTATAAACCAATCAGGAACGGACATTATTCTACATAACGGGTGCCAGAAGTCTTTCCACGGAAAGATCTTTTGGCACCCGCTTTTTAATAATATCCAATAATATATCCTTAAATAAAGCATATTTGGGAGAAGACCATATCAAAGTAGAGAAAGTCGACCTTCCACTCTCCGAAAGTTTTGTACATTCTCCACTTTAATCATATTGTTTTTTCAACTTATCCACGGCATCCTCCAACGACTCATCAGGTTTAATGATATTATAAGAGCCCCAGAAATCCTCATCAAAGAAGAGCGCTACATTATCAGACAATACGTCCTTCTTGTCAAAGACCTCTTCTGGCGCAATTCGCGGAGCGGCCTCTTGTATATCTGTCACGACCATCTCTGAAAGCACATTATAACTGGTTGAAAACAGCTTCCGACGCCAATCGCATTTAAAGCGGATATCATATCTGAGATAGCTCAAATAACTCTTCCCCTCATGATCCGAATAATTCACCCGATAAGAAACCTCGACTGGCTTAAAACGCAATCCCACTGGCTTTTTGTGAAGAATCGCCCGTATCGCCTTATTCCGGTCACTCAAGTCAAGATTAAACTCCGCACAAGTGAACGAAAGTCGCTCTTTATCAATATAGAGCTTTCCACAATACAATGCGTAAGGTAACTCTCGATTAGGCGAGAAACGAACGACATATTGGGGACGATCATTAATGACCGTAACTTCCTCCATATGAAAATCATAAAACGACAATATCTCCCCTCTCAACAGCAAGTCCGGATTTTTCACAATGTCCAAATAGATCGCTGAGGTCGGTCCTCCTTGCAACTTCACGGCCAGCGTATCACTGAGTTTCGGGCTTACCAAACGTCGCCCCTTCAGCACACGTACTTTATCATTCGCCACTCCGTCAACATACGAGCTTTTATCCAAATTGATGACAGCCTCCGCTATATTGATATAACGTTTCCGCTTCCTAACACTTTCACGGTAAAACCCGGTCAATGCGCAAGGTTCCAAACTGTAGTTGGAAGGAATCTTTCTGACGGCCTCCTCCACCAAGGAACGGGGCTCTCTCCCTCTGACCAATATTTCGTCCAACATATTATCCGAAGGTGTAAGCCAAACGGTTTGTGGCTTACTGTCCAGATGAATATAAGCGTTCTCATACCCTACATAAGATACCTCTATCCTGGAATTCCCTATTGGTTCCTTGACCTTCAACATAAACTCTCCATCAGCATTGCTCATCGTTGCCGTACTGTTGCAGACAAGAGATATCGTCGCATAGGGAAGAGGCTTCTTATTGGAGTTATCTTTCACGACACCACTAACCGTGATATACTTCCCATCATTCTCCCTTTCCAAAGTAACGGCATTCGCCGTTAGGAGGAAAAACGACATAATAAAAAAACAATAGTATTTTCTTGTTCTCATAGCATTGGAATTTAATTATTGACTAACTTGTTTTGACAGCCACTCATCAAGCAATTCCGCCAACTCATCATTATTCAAATCTTGCATCAGAAAATGCGTATTACCATAGATGCCGATTTTAGGAAGTTCGACCAATGTGGCATTTCCTCCATGCCGATTGACGGTCTCCACAAACTTGCGTGCCATTTGCAGGCGCACACGCCAGTTCTCATCACCAAGATTCTTAGTGGGAGTTTCGGGAATATAATCACCAAAATAGAGGACAATGGGTATCTCCGTAAGACGTTTGAATTGTTCCGGCGAAACAGACATCCCGGCAGCGCCCCCAGTCAGTCCGTCAATAGGTTCCGGCACTTCGCCCTCTGGGAATACAAAGCCGCCCGGCTCATACGAGACAACCACCTTGACTTCCGGATTCAGCATGGCGGACATCCAGCCGGGAAAGCCTCCTGCCGAATGGGTAACAAGTATATGGTCGCCTATACGTTTGGCCAACGCGCCGAGTACGGGCACATCCTGTTTGTGGTCGCTGATGTCGGGTGTCATCTCACGGAAAAATTGCGAGAGCGATACGGAATCTTTCGGGAATTGTACACCCTCATTGTAGTCCGGCCAAATGCCGATGCGCCATATATCGAACCAGAACATCTCATCGGCCACAGGTTTTATCGCAGAGGTTGCCGATGTCCGACCCGCACGTCCTCGTCCGGGTAAATCCATAACATAACTGCTCCAGCCACGCCGTAACATCAAGGTGGCAAACCCTTCCCTTCCATCTGGTGTCATTTGCCAACAGACGCCAGAACCACCATATCCATGCACATAGACCAGCGGAAGGGGCTTGTTGCCCGCAGGAATCTGATAATCCACAAAAGCATGGTCAGCACGGTAGCTTTGTCCCGTCTCTTCCTGCTCCGCCCATCCGACGAATTTACTGTTATCATAAGTTCCCGGTCGTTGTATAGTCGTGCCTCCTACCGAGAAATGTCCTTGTTTGAGTATCGCAATAGGCTCTTGCGCTCCTGCTATCGTTATAATCAAAAGCGACAATACCGAAAATAATATCTTCTTCATTTCTTTTCTATCAATTGGTTCAATACTATACGAAGCGGCTCAGAGTAATTCTTGCCGAGATTCGTTTCCACAATATTTAGCAATGCCGAAAGTTGTTCCGGCATAATCCCAAGATGCAGGCATATCGCCGCATGGCTCTTGAACATAGGCTCCACGCCACCCACTCCAGCAAGAATAGACACCGTGGCAAGTTCCCTTTCACGATACGTCAGCAAATCACGCTCGAAAAGGTCGGCAAAAAGATGCTCTTTGAGAAACCGCTCGATGACTGGGGCAAACAGGGCATATCCGGCTTTCGGAGCATCGGCAGACACGCCCGATATTTCGGCAAGCACATCACGGCCACGCTCATAGCGGTTTCCGCTGTCCGTAATGACGGATGCTTCCCTGCCGACCTTATCTTTTATACCGTTTGCCTTGCGCTCGTCCACTAAACGCATGAAAGTTTGAATGGCCCGCAAACTGCGTGGAAATCCACAGTAGGCGTATGCGTGAATCAATACTTCGTTTACCTCGTTGATGGTCATGCCAGCCTCCAATGCCCGTACGAAAGCGGCCTTCAAATGTTCCAAGTCACCTTTTCCCGTATAGGACGCGACAGCGACGATCGCTTGCTCACGCGAGGTGAGCACCTTATTTGCTTCAGCATAACGACATTCCACCTCGGTCGTGGCCTCAAGGTACTCCGCATCGCTTACCGGGGAGAGCCATACGGCCGCATTGTCCTGCGGATTGGTGGTAATGGCGATGTGCGCGAACCAGCTGTCGGTAGCCGCCCCATGCCAATGCACCACATCAGGAGCGATCTCCACGATATCACCTGGAAAGAGTCGGCGGGCCGGTTTCCCTTTCTCCTGATAGTAGCCGATGCCTGCGGTGGTTATCAATAATTGTCCTGCCTTGTGAGAATGCCAACTGTTGCGGCAGCCCGGCTCGAAAGTCACGTTTGTCATAGGGACATTCAGCTCTTTCTTCCCACTCAAAGGCGCAAGCCATACTTCACCCGTGAAATTTGGATTCGGGGAGAACTTGTCGCCAAGCGGATAGGGCTGACGGAAGGTCTCTGCCGGGCTTTGCGCATACATCGCGACGGATGATATGGACACCATGGTTATGAAAAATAAATTCTTGATATTCATATCTGTTTTCGGTCAGATTATTCACCTAAAGTCTTTGTAAAGGCAAGTGAAGAGAGTTGCCATTTCCCATTTTCCATGACATACACTTCCGTTACAATGAAAGGAAAACGCACGGAATTGCCACCCACTACCGAGTTAAGATGAATCCGGCTGTAAACCGTTGCCGTTCCTGCAGCAAACTTCACCTGCACATCGTGTATCTCGGCTTTCTTATACCAAATGCCTCCCGTGCGGATGGTTTCCAGCTCCTGTTGCTTGCCCCAATACCCGCCCATGTGGACGAATTGCGAGTTCTCATGGAACAGCTCCGCCAACTTATCCACGTTCTTCTCAGACATCCAATCCCATTTGTTGTTCGATAAATCGACTATCGCCTGTTCTTCGGCGGTGAATACTCGCTGACGCTCCTGTGCATTCGCACCGACTGTTAAAGCCAGTAGCATGAATGCCGTAATGACTAATGATTTCATATCGCTCTGATTATTAATTAACTTGTCACAAATGTAGTGGTGTCACCTAAATTTGGCGATACAAAAAAATCGGTAAAAACTGCTATTTTTACCGATTCTAATGAACTTAGATATAAGAAATTAAGCTATTCCCTGTAATCCGATGGCTTGACACCTAAATTCTGCTGTACATAGCGACTGAAATAGGCTGGTGACGAGAAACCGAACATATCGGAAATCTGCACGAAAGTCTGCGATTTGTCACGTAACTGCCTGGAAATGTCGAGTATCGTATAACGGTTTATCCAATAGTTGGCGGCATATCCACTTACTTTTTTCGAAACTTCGGACAAATATTTTGCGGTGACACACAGACGATCGGCATAATAACTTACTTCCCGGTGTTCACGATATGTTCCTTCTTCCAGCATCGCAAGGAAGCGGCTCATAATGGAAGCGTTCTGTGTGGAGATGTCCGTGTGACCATAAATGCGAGCATGGAAATCGAAGAAATCAAGTATGGCCGTTTGCATGGCATTAATCACCGTTTCACGATAAAACAAGTGTCCGGTATCGTTTACACGCTGTTCCAGAATGTCGAAATCGCGACGGCAGAGTATTTGCTGTTCGGGCGTGAGGTGAATAACCGGATTATTGAAAAGGGATAGCTGCCCTTTCATAGCATAGTTGCTTTGCGGCGTGCTCATCTCGATAAAACCAGGTTTGGCATAAATGATCTTGCATCGGAAATCGGCGGACGGATGTATCTTTTCCACCAGCGAACGGCGGCGAATGATGCTGAGGTCGCCTTCACGCAACTCGAACTCCTGCCCATTGAAGAAGAAACGACATGTACCACCCAAGCAAAGCAGGTGCGACAGGTATTGCTCTTCGATGTCCGTTTTT
>USAD01000038.1 GCA_900552415.1 uncultured Parabacteroides sp. | reverse complement strand
GATTTTGAAGAAACATGGAAATATATCGACAACAACCCGTTGCAATGGTTGTTGGACGGAAAAGCGTAAAGTTTTTGTAACGTAATAGATAGTTAAGGTGATACAATGGAAGAAAACATCATCATGGTGCCGGGGTCCGGTACGAAGGTCATTGTGCGCGATGTGAAGCAGGAGATCGAGACGGCGTTCCTTGACTACTCGATGTCTGTTATCGTGGCGCGCGCTCTGCCCGATGTGCGCGACGGCCTGAAGCCCGTCCACCGCCGCATCCTGTACACGATGCACGAGCGCGGCAACGACCCGCAGCACCCCTACCGCAAATCTGCCGATACCGTCGGTGCGGTGCTGGGCTCGTACCACCCGCACGGCGACGCCTCGGTCTATGATGCCATGGTGCGTCTGGCGCAGGATTTCAGCCTGCGTTACCCGCTTGTGGACGGCCAGGGCAACTTCGGCTCCGTGGACGGCGACCCCCCGGCTGCTTACCGTTACACCGAGGCCCGCATGTCCAAGATGGCCTGCGAGATGCTGACCGACATTGAAAAAGACACCATCGACTGGGACCCCAACTTTGACGAGACCAAGAAGGAGCCCCACGTCCTGCCCAGCCGCTTCCCGAACCTGCTCGTCAACGGCAGCCAGGGTATTGCCGTCGGCATGGCGACGAACATCCCGCCCCACAACCTGCGCGAGATCGTCAACGGCATGGTCGCCCTGATGGACGACCCCGAAATCGACCTGGCCGGGCTGATGGAGTACGTCAAGGGCCCCGACTTCCCGACGGGCGGCATCATCATGGGCCGCAGCGGCATCCGCGCTGCTTACGCCACGGGCCGCGGCAAAATCACGCTGCGGGGCCGTGCCGAGATCATCGAGAAAAAGAACGGGCGCTACGAGATCCTGATTTCGGAAATCCCCTACATGGTCAACAAGACCCGCCTGATCGAGTCCATCGCTGACCTTGTCAAGGATAAGCGCATCGAGGGTATCAGCGACCTGAACGACGAGTCCTCGAGCCGCACCGGCATGAAGATCGTCATTGAGATCAAGAAGGACGCGAACCCCCAGGTCGTGCTGAACCAGCTCTACCGCTTCACCCAGCTGCAGGACACCGTCGGCGTCATCATGCTGGCGCTGGACGACGGCGTGCCCAAGATCATGAGCCTGAAAACCATGATGGAGCGCTATATTGAGTTCCAGATGCAGGTCATCCGCCGCCGCACTGCGTTTGAACTGAAGAAGGCAAAGGAGCGCGAGCACATCCTCGAGGGCCTGCACAAGGCCGTTGACATCGTCGATGAGATCATCGCGACGATCCGCGCCTGCAAGGGCGGCTTTGCCGAGGCGCGGCAGGCTGTCATGGACAACTTCGGCTTTGACGAGCTGCAGGCGGACGCCATTGTCAAGCTGCAACTGGGCCGTCTGGCCGGTCTGGAGATCCTCAAGATCGAGCAGGAGTTGGGCGAGCTGCGCGCGGCCATTGCGGACTTTGAGGAGATCGTCTACAATAAGAGCAACAATTATGGTTATGAATTGCATCCCGATTACGAATCATTGTTCCGCCTCTACAATGGATTAAAAAGTAATGAAATGATTTTTTCGATCCAGAATATGGACGGAAATGTTGCCGGACACGCGATCGATATCGTCTCGTATTATGGCAATAAGTCGACTATGCGTTTGATAGCTAGCAATTTGATCGTCCCCTCTACGCATATGGTCGATATGTATGAGAACAAGGATGGCTCAAAATTCGATTGGGATGATGTTTTCCCTGGATTTGACGAAGGTGATTCTCAGTTCCGCCGTCAACGGTTGTGTGTGGCTATTGATGAGGGAAGCAATTACATCACTGATGTACTGGATTGTGACACGACAAAAGTGTTGAATGCCTATCGTGAGCGGGATCCCCGTCTGTGTTGGAATGTAATCACGCCCTATTCTTATTATTTGGGAACAGATGCGGGGTCAAATCCGCGAGACAAATGGTTCGTTTTGGCAGATCCGACGAAAGGTGGTTCTCCGATGGAGGCGCAATCATTTATCCGTAATTCGGAAGGTTGGAATTCTTATTTTTGGCGTAAATGGATTCCCACGGGAAATATGGATGGTTATTGGGGTGAATACACGCGTACACCTTACGAATTCCCTTTAATTCGTTTAGGGGATGTTCTTCTGATGTTGGCCGAGGCTTACAATGAGAAAGGGGATTTGGATAAAGCGATCTTAGAAGTTAATAAGATCCGGGCTCGTGTCAATATGCCTGGATTGAATTCTGGTGCCGCATGGTTGCATGTCGCCAATAAAGAGGAGATGACGCAAAGGATTCGAGATGAGCGAGCTTATGAATTGGTGGGTGAGGGCCAACGTTATTGGGATCTTAAGCGTTGGGGTATCTTGGAATCAACAGTGAAGGACGCGACTGATATTTTTGGGGATTTGATGTATGAAAGGGAATATCAACCGCGCCATGAGATTTGGCCTATACCATTAGTCGAAATGGAGAGAAACCCAAATCTTGTTCAGAATGAGGGTTGGGAATAACTTGGATAATTAAATATTAAGGCGTATGAGACTGTTTATTTTTATGGCATTTTTGATGTGCCCATTCACTCTTTTGTTCGCTCAAGATCAAGAAGCACGCCTTTGGGGAAAACAAGAGGCGTTTTTGAAACAACAGGCGACAGAGATTTTCTCGCTTGTTAACGCGATTCTGGATAAGGACTTGCCATCGGCTGAAAGGCCTTCGCGGGCCCGGCAGGCGGCACTGCTTTTGCTGGATGGTGTATTTCATGATACCCGGATGGATGGAAGTGCTAGTATAGTGTCGTTTATGTCTGATCGAATGGAAAGGGTGTTGGATGATTTTAGAAAGCCTTTGTCTGAGGGCATGAAAATTTATAAGTTGTATAATGATGGGTTTATCGTACGGACAAAAGATGTGACGGTCGCTTTCGACTTATATCGTGGTGGTAACATGGAAAACGATTCGACCTTGATTGACAATACGACTATGCAAGCTTTGGTTGAGAATTGTGATCTGATGTTTCTTTCGCACAATCACTCGGATCATGTGGATCCTGTTGTGATCCAGATGTTTACGGATGCTGGAAAAACGGTGGTCGCTACAGGTAATATCTGTCCGGATAACGATAAGATTACTCATGTTCGCTCTGGACAACTGTTGGACAGGACATTTGTCGTGGGCGCGCATAGGGTATCTGTCAAGATTTTGCCGGGTCATCAAGTTGTAATGGACAATAATATTTATGTCGTGACGTTAGGAGACTATACGATTGCGCATACGGGCGATCAATATAATAAAGATGATTTGGAGTGGTTGCGCCAAATCAAGACGAAGATTCCTCCGTTAGATGTTCTATTGGTCAATTGTTGGGCCTATTCACTCTATGAGATGATCGAGGGTTTTGCACCTAAACTGGTTATCACTGGGCACGAGAACGAATTGGGGCACTCCATCGATCATCGTGAATCGTATTGGCTGTCTTACAGTAAGTTGGAGAAACTCCAAACGCCTAGTTGCCTCATGACTTGGGGAGAATGTTTTTGGTATGGGAAGTAAGAAACCCAGATAAAGTGGTTTGTTTATTTAATCAGTTAGGAAGAAGAGAGACGTGCCGTAAAAAGCATGTCTCTTTTCTTGGTTCGCCCAGCACGAACATATAGGTGGAAAGAATATGTCCTTAACAGTGGAGGTCTTATGAACGTGGGTAGGAGTAATCTCGAACCACGGAGTAAAGCTAGCTATAAGAGTCAGCAGAAGCCATAGTACCTAAGCTCGTGTACTTTACATGGAAGGGCAAAAGTAAATGACTGCCACCTTGCGAGTCTTTTGTAGTCAGATGTCCGAAAGGAACTCTCTATCCAGACGATAGGACGGAATCCGACAATAGGATAGAAGTGACGTATCTCAAAGGTATGGCTGAAAACAACTTGCCACACATCGTAAGATGAGAAAGCTCGAAACCGCCGTATGCCGAACGGAACGTACAGTGGTGTGAGAGGCCGGAAAACGAAAGTGGGAAGAAAACTGCTTCGTTTTCCTCCTACTCGATTTAGTACTCATTCTTTAGCTGTTCACCGGGTTCTCGTTCGCCGCTTGCCAGTTCTGGTAGGTTACGGGATATGCGTCCTTTGTGTGCCGTCGCTCAGACGGTGCAGTTCTATTCGGCCTTCATCTACGAGGAACCATGCGCCGTGGTAGCCGAGGCGTTGGGCTGATCTAAGGCCTCATACTCTTTAATCGCGTCAAAACAGGGGCAAGCCTTGCGGATGTAGGGGCTGAGCTGGTAGTGGCCGATGATCCGGGCCTTCGGATAGTCGCGTTTAAGCTGGCGCAGCAGGTCGAGCAGGGCGCAACGCTGGGCGTAGGTGCGGGTATCGGCCGGTTGATTATTCTCGTCCAACCCGCCCTCATAACAGATACCTATGCTTTGATCGTTCCAACCCGCCGCATGCGCGCCGATCTGGTTGACCGGGCGGCAGCGGTGGATCATGCCGTCGCGGGTGATGTAGAAATGATAACCGATATCGGCGAAGCCGCGGGCGACGTGGTCGGCCCGCAACGCCTCGACCGGGTAGTCGCGGTCGTAGCGCGTGGCGCTACAGTGGATTACCAGGAGGCGTACCTCCCGGTAATTCTGGTAGAAACAGCAGGCTTTCATCCGATGCACGAGGTAATGCCAATGGCGCCCGCGATGGCGGTAGCGACGGCGATAATCACTTTGAGGATCGTTCCCCAGATGTTGGTTCTCTTGTTGTCTGTCATTTTGATTTGTTTTTTTAAGTGTTCGACATCTTGTTCGCGTTTAATCTTGGCGTGTTAAGGAAAGAGGGTTAGACACCACCGGGCGAGCCACCGGGTTCCTCGGTTGTCGGTTTGGTGAGGTCCACCGTCGTCTCGCCCGCCTTCTCGGCCTTCAGGACAGCCTTGGCCGCCGCACGGGTTGGAACGAGGTTGAACGTGATGCCGGCAAAGAGATCCTTCAGCTCCTCGCCAGGAACGAACTGGATATTGACGCCGGTGATGTTGTTGGCAGTGAACTCCTCGGCCGTGGCGGCTCCCTCGCTGGTCAGTTGGAGGCGGAACTTGCCCAGCTCGCCGAAATCCACCTGGTCGCCCGCCTTCAGGGCCTCGACCATGTTCTCGACGGCGCTGATCAGGACCGCCGAGACATCCGCCCGGCTGAC
Source organism: uncultured Parabacteroides sp. (assembly GCA_900552415.1). GTDB lineage: Bacteria > Bacteroidota > Bacteroidia > Bacteroidales > Tannerellaceae > Parabacteroides > Parabacteroides intestinipullorum. The sequence goes on along the minus strand of USAD01000038.1, from coordinate 8,944 downwards.
GGTCGTCTGGCTGGAAATCCGTTTCGACAATCCTTTCAGGGTTAACTCATCACGCATTTGGGCCTGCGCGTAGGCCTTCTTCGGTTGCTCCGGATCCTGTGGATTCGGGCGCATCGCGATACTGTAGTTTACAGGCATAAGCAGTAACAGTTTTTGTGGGTGAATAATGGGTTGGCCCATGCCAACCGTTCTCTTGTTCTCTGAAGCGAAGATACGACGAGCCCATCTCCCGATCGTGAGCGGGCAGGGGCAAGGGTGAGGTTGTGTGAGATAATGGAAGATAATAACCTTTATGAGGTTGGGTTATATGGTTTTGGTGAAGATGAATAGTAATATATCGTTAATCGTATGGCCGCACGATTCGTGCGGCCTGTTGATTTTCAGGAATATTTGGCCTGTGGATAGAGGAAAAAGGCTATGCGCGGGAATATGCTTCCGACCCCCGCACGTTGTATAAAATAGGAGCCAGTTTCTCGTCCGAAACGGGAACTATCGAGAAATGGCTGTTTGTTTGAAATCGCTTATCCAATATGAGTTATTCAGCTATAATTGGTGCATTAGGATCGTATTCTCTAAACAGAATGCAAGCGTCATCTGACACGTATTCTTTAAACTTATTGATATGCAATTTATCACAACAAATTAAACGAACATAGATTCTGTTATCTTTTTCTGATAGTCGAGAACCGTGAAACCCTATTTCCATACATAAGGTTTTATTTTCTTCCTGAGAACGAAACGAATTTAATTCCTTGTGTAGAACTCTCAAATGTTTATAAGAATATAATGCCTGTTTCACTTCAAAATCCGAACGTCCTAACAGTCTTTTTAAAGAATCTCTTCCTGCCTCCAGATCACCTACAATATAAATCGTAAAATGATTCTTGTCCACATCATATATTCCCCCTAACCAATCCGGACCTTTTTCATAATTTTCAAAATAATAACGTCTAAATACTTTTCCAAAGCATTCATAAATAGTCTCTTCTTCTAAGACTTCTTCTTCTGCATCTATAGGAAAAGTACTATCGGTTTTCACGACCATGTCATTCTCTAATTCTTCCTTAGCTGTTATTGTCTTCTTATTTCTTCTTTCGGAACAGCTAGAAAACAATAAGGCCATGATCAATATAAATCGAAATATAGCCATATATATCATAATTATAGGCAATCTAAATTAGGTGGATTTTAGGACTAGTCCGCAGCCTTCATGTATGCCATAAATACTATAAGTCCTATAACTCAAAGATACTAATTTGAAAGCAAATCACAATACCTCTGCATTGAGCCATTTTCATTGTTTTCTTGTCTTCATTGAATCAATATTAATGAAATAATGATGTGGTCATAGGAATAATCCTCCTCAAATTCTTGCCTGTTACGATATAAATCGCTATATTTAAGGTGATTAAATATAACAGAGATGAGAATACGACCATATAGCAAGAGTGAGTTGGCACGGGCCTATGCGCCTGAGATTACCCCGCAAGCGGCCCTCAATCGGTTGGCTGCCTGGATTAAGTTGAACCGTCCGTTGCGGGAGGCGCTCGATCAGACGGGGTATTATCCCCGCCAACGTCTTTTCACGGCCCGACAGGTGGCGTTGATTTTTGAATATCTAGGAGAACCATAAGGATTTTCCCCTATCTCAAGATCGTATATATCACCATACCATACGTAATTACTGCATCACACGTAATCCCCGTCCCCCTCCGTAGAGACGCGATTAATCGCGTCTCTACATTTGTGTGTATGTTGATTGAATGTTTTTTCCATTTGTGTATGGTGATCAATTGCTGATTATTGAATTTAAGGAGGTTCCCTCTATTTCAAGATCCGTATATTTTACCGTACCATACGTCATTTCCGGATCACACGTAATCCCCGTCCCCCCCTGTAGAGACGCGATTAATCGCGTCTCTACATTTTGTGTGTATGGTAATTAAATGTGTATTCCATTTGTGTATTGCGATCAATTGCGTCGTTTGGATTACGATGATGGTGGATGATCATCTGCGATCGTTCGTGGATGGAGATACGTACGTTCGTATCGCCTGACGCGTACGTATGTGTCGCCTCGCATGAACGTATGTGAGGGCTGTCGTGTACGTATGTCCGCGGGGCGGGAGTGTGACAGTGTGACGGATGTGACAGTTATTCGCGGACTTTTATATGTTTGTTTGTCAAAAAATAATAGATGTTAAATAATTAACTTATTTTATTTTTTGGCACATAATTATATATTTTGGAAAATAACTGTCACAATTGTCACACTGTCACAAGATCCTTATAAATTCAGGGCGAAAGACTTGCTAATTCTCTCAATATCATCTCTGGTATTGATGACGACGATATAGCCCCTGAGCCTGTCTTTTCGTACCGCCTTAAAGTTTAATTTTGTCATGATAAATCCAATTTGATTGTTTTTTAAAGGTTTTTTAATATAAGCGTTAATTCGTTCCAAAATTTGGGCGACCGTGATGAACTCGCCGGCCTCGCCGGGGAGGGGATGACGGAAATAGATCCGGATCAGCTCCTCCTCCAGGTTGGGCGCCTCGAAATACTCGTTGTGCGCCGTCAGCTCGTTGCTCTCGCTCTCGTCGAACCAATAACGGAAGCCCGATTTCCAGAGGGAGAGGGCCTGGGCGTAGAGCCCCTCGTAGTCGATCGGGTTGTCGTATGGGTTGAGGATGCTCTCCACCTCGAAGGCCAGCCAGCGGCGGTTGCCCGTCGGATCGGTCAGGAACTGCGGGTTGTTGCCCGTGCCACATAGCGAGGCGGTGTGGGGGCGGTGTTCCTTGTGGCGGGCGTAGGCGGCCCGCTCGTTGATGTGTGGGCTGGTGACGAGCGCCTTCAGCTGGTTCAGCTCGGCGGGGCGCATGTAGTCGAGCTCCTCGAGACAGACCATGAGCGACTCGGCCAGCACCAGCTTGTCGTCCTTATTGTAACGGTCGCTGTTGGTCTTCGTGTAGAAGTAGCGCCGTAACTCCAGGGGCAGCAGGTGGTTGAGCCAGGTGGTCTTGTAGATGCCCTGCCGGCCCACCAGTACCAGGATCTGGTGGTTGACCACCGTCTCGTCGAGGGCGGTAGGCAGGATGGCGACGAACCATTTCCGGAAGAAGCGGACGAATAGTTCCTGGTCGCCCTTGATCCGTACCCGGTTGGCGATGTGGTCGGTCGTTCCGTCCCAGGTGGGCAGCCGGTCGAGGTAGTCTTGGAAGGGGTTGAAGAGGGGAACGAAGTCGGAGCGCAGCAGGTCGTCGACCACGTTGATCCGCACTGTTCCGAGCCGCTTGTTGATCTGGCTCCAGAGGGTGCTCAGGTCGCGGTCGTCGAGCGTATGGAAGTCGCGCTCCGTCTGCCAGCGGATCTCCAGCTGGTTAAGTAGGTTGTTGCGCCTGGTCTCGGCCAGCTCGTTGATGGTGGCCTCGATCTCGTCGAACGTTGGGGCGCGATTGCCCCGCGTGGGCCGTGTGGCGTGCTCGTCGGTCTGTTGGTAGCAAGAGCGCATGATCGAGCGTACCTGCGCCTCGCCATAGTCGGCGAAAGCGCTGATGGCCCATTCGGTCGCCTTTCGCTTGGAGATGCCGTAGCGGTTCAGCATATAGCCCACCCGCATGATGTATTCGTTGTGGTGCCCCGGCCCGTAGCTCAGCCCCTCGCCCTCGAGGATCCCCTTGATCCGCCGCAAGGCGATCGCCAGCTTGCCGCCGACGGGCCGTCCGGATGGGAGCGGCTTGTTCCCGACGGTCTCCGCGTCGATGCGAAACGGTGTGGCAGCCGGGTTGTAGTGTGCCCTTGGGTCGTAGGCCAGTCCGCTGATACGCTCCGGGTTCTTGCAGGCCTTGTCGTAGTCCAGGCCGAGCCGTCCGGCATAATACTCGTTCACCTGGAAGAAGGCCTGCTGGTAGAGGTCGATCGATCTTTTCGCGGCCGGGTCGAGCACGTCGTGATCCGGCAGCTCGAAGCGGCAGATGACCCGCAGCCCGAGGCCGCTGATGGTCCGGTAGGCCAGCAGCGAGTGCGGGTCGCAAGCGACCAGTCGCGCCGCCTCGTCCATCCGCTCGGGCGGGATGTGGTCGAAGTCGCAGAGCGTCAAGTTGGTATACTCGATGATGTTTTGGCGTGTCCGGCATTTGTCGAACCGGGCGGCTGGTGTGAAAGCAGGGCAGGCCTGTTTCTCCTGGTCGGCACGAAACTTGTTCTCTTGGCGTTGAAACGTGCGGAACTTCTCTGTCCGCTCACGCAAGGCCGGATCGGCCTTAATGGTTTCATAAATGCTCTTTAACCTGGCGGGAAACGGTTGTTTATCCCAGAAAGATTTAAAGAGGTTAATGTTAATCATAATAATGTATTTTATATTTGTAAATATAGGCTCAAACATAATGATTACTTTTTATTTCAAGGTCCTGACATAGAGGACTAAGCGATTTATTTTTAGCGTTTTTTAAGTTTTTAATAGTAAAGATATTCATATAAGGATTTAATCCTTATATTCGCGGACGACACACCACCAACCCCTGTAGAGACGCGATTAATCGCGTCTCTACGTTGTGATGTAATGTTAATCGCGTCTTTACGTTGTGATGTAATGTTAATCGCGTCTCTACGTTGTGATGTAATGCGAAAAATCGCATTTTTACGATGAAATGGAGAAATGGCCCTTGCGGGTGGTGCATCAAAAATAATATGCATGAGAATACAAATCATTAACTGTTAAAAAATTACGGATGGATAAATATCAAAATAAATATCGGATACAGACAGCACGTGCTGTCTGGCATGATTATGATGGTGGTGCCTATTTTGTCACGATATGTACCGCCGGGCGTGCGTATTATTTCGGAGAAATCAGGAATGGCGAAATGATTTTATCCGGGATCGGTAAAATCGCGGAGGCGGTTTTTACCAATGTGTCCGAATATTATCCATATGCGGAAATCCCATTGTTTGTCATTATGCCAAATCATGTCCATGCCATCGTTTTTATTGATGATTATTGTTGCGATCATGCGGCAAAACATTGTGAACGGGAATGTGGGCATGATTGTGGACGTGAATGTGAACATGATAATGGACACGATTGTAGAGACGCGATTAATCGCGTCTCTACGGGGCCAATGGGGCCAATGGGGCCAATGGGGTCGGTGGAACGGTCGATGGAACACCCGGTAAAACGGTCACAGGCAATGTCAGAAACGGTGGATAATACGTCGGGAATGGATACGAATATTGGAATTAGGTTGTCGAAAGGTGGAATTACGGGAAATAAAAACCCGATGGTCTCTAAAATATTAGGGACGGTTATCCGGGGTGTTAAGGCCCGTGTCAGCCATTTGGCACGCCACAATGGAAACCATTTTAGTTGGCAATCCCGTTATTATGATCGAATAATAAGAAATGACAAAGAGATGAATCGTGTAGCGGAATACATTGATAATAATATTGCCCGTTGGGATATGGACGAACTGAACGAAACGGAATAATGAAATAACCTGTTTAATTTAAACGTTAATATAAATAATAGAATGACAAAGAGAGAAATTTCGGAGCGTATGTGCGCCAGTTTTGGTGCGTTTGTCGAGCGACAAAGGCTCGAGAGTAAGATAACCTTAAACGCCTTGTGTCGTGAGGCTGGAATCAGTAAGACGGTCTACATCGCCTTTAAAAAAGGGGGCATACCCGTGTGACTTTCCATTGGGTATTACGCCTGTTAATGGCCTTCCGTGTGCTGCTCGACGACCACGAGTTCGCCCGCCTGATGACTGTTTTCAATCTCCTTTTGGTTGAGCGTGGTGAATGGGGAGAGGAAGGGGAATAAGGGTGTTATTTTTATTGTACCGTCAAATTTTCTTTTATGAATTGTGGAGATCTTTTTTCGGAAATAGAAACAAGGCGGGACGACACGTCGCCCCGCCTGACTAAAAAATGTGTTTACTTACTTATTCCAGAATCTCGCCATTCGCGCTGAGATAAACTGTTTTCTCGCTATTGTCCGCATTGACTACGACAACCTTGTAGGTCGCTACCCCTTCCTCGTCTTCATCCACGGCCGCGTTCTTGATCGTCGCCTCGGGGAAGTTTTTACTGATAGTGTCTTGTACCGCTTGCGGAAGCGCGTTGATCTCGATCGGCTTGAACTCGTTGATCGCCGTGACGATCTCAACATCAGATACCTGGTTGCCCGCGAAAACGGCGGTTGTACCTAAACCAATAAACAATGCTGTTGCTAAAACTAACTTTTTCATAATCATAATGTTTTAAAAATAGGACTTTGTTGTTTCACTCTCTCGCTGAATATAGGGCAAGGGGCGTGCCAAAAAAATTGCCAGTTGCGGATACCGTTGTCAATGAGTGGGTTGTATTTATTAAGAATTGTGGCCTTATGTTTGGCATGCGTATTTTTCCACACCACATGCCGATTTTTTGTCCCGTAATGTTGTGGTAAAATGGAAAAAGCACACGGACAATTCGTGTCATCCGTGTGCTTTTACGTGTGTTTGCGCCTCTCCGGCTTATTCCCTTACTCACTCTTCAGGCTATTTACCGGGTTCTCGTTCGCCGCATGCCAGTTTTGGTAGGTGACGGTCAGCAGCGTTACGCTACCGACGATCAGCAGGGCCATCGGGAAGATCCACCAATAGCTGGGGACGCGGTAGGCGAAGCTTTGTAACCATTTGTCGACGGCATACCAGGCGATCGGGCAGGCAATGGTGAAACAGACCAGCAGGATCCAGAGGTAACTCTTGTTGAACATCATCAGGATGTTGCCGACACTGGCGCCCATCACCCGCCGGATACCGATCTCCTTACGGCGATATTCGCTGTCGAACACCACGAGACCAAAGACACCGGAGATTGAGATCAGCACGGCCAGCAGACTGAAGAGCGAGATCAGGGTTGCCAATCGCTGCTCGTTCTTGTACGCCCGTTCCAGCTGCTCGTCGAACGGACGGATGTCGAATGGGTAACCTGGCGAGAGGGTGTCCAGCTCGGTGCGCAGGATCTGGATTGACGTAGTGGGATCGGTACCCGCGTTCATCCGGACGTAAACATTCGTATAGAGTTGGTTGGCCAGTTCGTCGGTATTTCCGTTGTTCTTGCCGTAAGCGTAGAAGGCCATGGGAGAGATGCCCCGGCGCATGGAGGTGTAATGGAAATTATCAGTGATACCGATCACCTCTTCAGCATAGAGCTTATCACCTACTTGGATATCGTAAAGATCTTGCGCCATCTGGTTGAAGATGAAACATCCATTTCCTCTTTGGGAATCCTCTTCACGGAAGTCGCGCCCCTCTACGACCGGGATGCCGATGACTTTCGGGAAAGAAGGAGAGACGACCAGGACATCGAACGAGATGGCTTTACCCTTAAGCTCACGCCCCCATTTGGCGTAGTTGTCATTATCGCCATAAAAGGACATCTCAGAGAAGGCGACACCAGCTACTTCGGGGTGTTGCTTTAACCGTTCCTCGAGGACTTGTCGCTTGCTGCTGACCAGTTTGTCGATATCGGAAGTAACAAGCCATTCCTTATCGAAACCGAGCGGCATGGTCTGGGCATAACGGTTTTGCAGGAACATGCACAAGGCGCCGATCACGAGAGCGAACGAGGCGATGAACTGGAAACTCATCAGCAGATTGCGGAGCATACGTCCCTTGGGCGAGAGGCCGAATGAGCCTTTCAACACCAGAGCCGGTGCGAACGAGGTGGTATAGTAGGCGGGATAGAGCCCGGCGATCAAGCCGATTGCCAAGGCGATCAACGCCGTAAGCCCGATCAATGGCAGGTGCGCTTCCGGACGGATATCGGCCTGTATGAGCTGGTTTAGGTTATAATCCTGAAGCCCCCAAAGCAGTAGTACGCCAAGTAGGAAGGCCCCGAGGCAGATGATCACCGCCTCGGCCAGTAACGCGCCCCGCAGAGAGGCTTGGCTGGCGCCGAATACCTTTTGCGTGTTGACGTTGCGAATGCGCATGGGCGAAAGTGCCGTGCTGAAGTTGGTATAATTGATCGCCGCGATCAGCAGGATCACGATGGCGATGGAGAAGAGCAGGAACATGGTCGCTAGGCTGGTACGTGGCGTCGGGTCGAACAAGAGCGGCTCGAAGGTGTGGATGTCGGGCAGGGCGATCGCTACCATCTCCATCTTGCCGTTCTCTTTCTGGAAATTCAGGAAATCCTGGTTGTTTTCCGCAAAGGCGTCGACTAGGGCTTGTGCGTCCGCCGTGTTGTCCTGGTCGAGGCGGATGTAGCAAGTGTAGTTGAATGAGGTCCATACGCGCAAATCACTCTCATTATCTCGAACAGCTACGTAGACGCTATTTCCCAAACTGCAGTTGCCTGGGAAGTCGCGATAGACACCACCGACGGTCATTGCCCGATTGTCTCCTAGTTTTACCAGACGACCTGTTGCGGCAGCCTGCCCGAACCACCGGCGTGCGGTGCTTTCGGGGATCAGGATCTTGTCGCTAGCCTCGAGCGCATTCATGTCGCCTTCGACCAGGTCGAAATGGAACACCTTGGTCAAGCCACTGGTCACCTTATGGAGCTTGTCCTTGAAGACTCGCCGCTGGCCGTTCTCCTCGATGGTGAAGGACTCATCTCCAGGCAAGGCATAAAGAAGGCAACCACCGACGATGTGGGGCGACGATTGCATGAAGGCGAAACCATAAGGACCACATGTGAGCGCGGCCCGTCCGGCGTCCCATTGGGCATCGATCCGGAAGATCCGGTCGGCGTTCGGGTCGTTCCGGTCGAATTGCCGGTCGTAGTTCCATTGCATCATCAGCAACATAAAGGCGGTGAAGGCGACCGCCAGTCCCAGGATATTCAGGATCATCGCCGTCCGGAAACGCCGGAACAACCGGGATTCCGGGCGCAATGCTGAGCAAATCCGCCGCCTGCTGCGTCAAGCCGGCCGTGTCACGGAATGTTGCCAGCG
>USAD01000037.1 GCA_900552415.1 uncultured Parabacteroides sp. | reverse complement strand
GAACGTCGCGAAAATAATGATTAATTCAATATAAAAAGAAAATAGGGATTAAAAGTTTTGTTTTATCGCAAAAAAGTTTCGATTTGCCGAAAAATGAAACTGATAAGGCGTTGTTAAGCGGAAAAAGGGAATAGTCATAAAATGAAAAGAAATCCTCGGCAGGGGCATTAGGGCATTTTGTCATTGGAAACTCTTGCCGAGGATCTTCTTAATCTTAATATTTAAAGCTGCCACCTCCAAGGAACTCACGCAGGAGTGAAGTGCCCGGAAGCGCGTCTTCATTGAGATAATTGAAATACTTGAGGAAACGGAGCAAACGGTAAGCCTCGGCGTTGGCGGGGCTATTTTCCATTACTTCCGCGAGGATCGGCTCAGCGTATTTGCGAAGGGCGGCCAACTCGTAAAGCATGGCACTGTTGAACATGGCATCCGCGTTCTCCTGGAAGGGGAAGATCCACTTGTTCTCTCCGGCACGTACGCTTGGCCAGCGTTGGATGGTCTGCTCGGCCGAGTAGCCACGGAAGCGATAATCGCGGATGATACGACGTAGAAGACGATTATCCGTTGTCGGGATCCAGTTATGGTTGTCGAGCGAGATAGTGGTCAGCACGGAGACATAGATCCGGTACTTATAATGATCGTCTATAAAGGAGGTCAATTCCGGATTGAGGCCGTGGATACCCTCCATAATGAGGATGGAGTTGTCGTACATCCTCAGCCGGCGACCCTTATAAATTCGCTTGCCGGTCTCGAAATTGAATGAAGGGAGGTCGATCTCCTCGCCAGCCAGCAGCTTCTTGATGTCCTGGTTGAGGTAAGGCAGGTCGAGGGCATAAAGCGACTCGAAATCATATTCGCCATTCTCATCAAGCGGCGTATCCTCGCGATTGAGGAAATAGTCGTCGAGCGAGATCCCGATCGGATGGATAAGATTGGTGATGAGCTGTACCTCGAGCCGTTTGCAGAAGGTCGTCTTGCCGGACGACGACGGGCCGGAGATGAGTACGATGCGCACGCCATCGTGATAACGGCTCGCGATCTCCTCGGCAATCTTGGCGACCTGTTTCTCCTGCATCGCTTCCGAGACGAGAACAATCTCTTGGGCCATTCCTTTCTGGATGGCGATGTTGAGATCCCCCACGTTATTGAGTCCTACCGTACGTTGGAGGGTCAGATGCTCCTTGTAAGCGTTAAACATCTTATCCTGCTTGATGATGGGCTCGATCTCATCGGGCTTGTCGAGGCGCGGCACCCGAAGCAGGAGGCCGTTGGCATAGGGAACAAGGTCAAACAGGGGTACGTAGCCAGTCGATGGGGTCAGGCAGCCATAGAAAAAGTTAACGTACCCGTCGAGCTCATAATAAGAGGTATAGATCATGCCCGCGGTCTCGATCAGCCGGGCCTTATCTTCCATGCCGTTCGCTTTAAGATAGCGGACAGCCTCTTCGGTGCGCATGTGCTTGTGCTCGAAAGGCAGGTCAGCCTCGATCAGGTCACGCATCCTGGACTTGATGAGGTCGATCGTTTCGGTCGTAAGCGGATGCTCATCCTCAATGATCGCGTAATAGCCTTTAGATACCGGATGCTCGAGATGGAGTGTCGCTGAGGGAAGAATATCGTGAACCGCTTTTGAGAAAATGAAGCAGAGTGAACGGACATAGGTGCGTTGCCCCGACGACTTGGAATAGTCGATAAACTCGACATCCTTGTCCTGCCAGCAACGGAAGCTCAATCCCTCGGTTTTATTGTTCACTTGCGCATTCATCGGCCGTGAGGCTAGGGGCTCTCCGACGGCCTCATAGATATCCAGTAAAGAGGAGCCGATGGGCACCTCAACCCGCTTATGGTTGTTTTTGCAGTAAATAGAGATCGTGTTAAGCATAGATACTAAAATGATTTTTGTTAAATTTGTCCCCTAAGTTAGGAATATAAATCGGATCTATTATCCAAGTTAAACGTAATTTAAATGGACTACTCTTTTTTTGATTTACTGCGCCTGCTTGGGGCATTAGGGCTTTTTTTGTATGGCATGAAAATCATGAGTGAGGGTTTACAGAAACTCGCGGGCGACAGTTTACGTCGGATCCTGACCGCCATGACCTCGAACCGTGTGGCGGGCGTTTTGACTGGCATGCTGATCACCGCCCTTATCCAATCCTCATCCGCGACGACCGTCATGGTCGTGAGTTTCGTGAACGCCGGCCTTTTGAGCTTGACGCAAGCTATTGGCGTCATTATGGGCGCCAATATCGGCACGACGGTGACGGCCTGGATTATCTCGGCGTTGGGTTTCAAGGTGGATATATCCGCTTTCGCGTTGCCCTTCCTGGCATTTGCCTTCCCGCTATTCTTCTCCGGAAAGAGCTCCCGCAAGTCGATCGGCGAGTTTATATTCGGTTTCTCGTTCCTGTTTATGGGGCTTGAGGGGTTGAAAGCCAATGCTCCTAATCTGGAGGCCAATCCCGAAATGTTGGCCTTCGTCCAGAATTACGCGGACATGGGTTTCTTCTCGATCATTCTTTTCCTGTTTATTGGCGCCATATTGACCATGATCGTCCAGGCCTCGGCCGCCACGATGGCGATAACACTCATCATGTGCGCGAATGGTTGGATCGACTACCATCTGGGAGTCGCCCTCGTGCTGGGGGAAAATATCGGTACGACGATCACGGCCAATCTCGCCGCGTTGACGGGAAATACGCAAGCGCGCCGTGCCGCCCTGGCCCATTTGATGTTTAACTTGTTCGGGGTGTTTTGGGTCTTGTTGGTTTTCTATCCGTTTACGGGGGCAGTCTCTTGGTTCGTGACGGACGTTATGCATGTCTCTGATCCGGCGGTTGCCGTTTCTTTCAAGCTGGCCGCTTTCCATTCCGCGTTTAACATCAGTAACACGTTGATCATGATCTGGTTCGTTGGCTTGATTGAGAAGAGGGTTTGTGCCCTTATCAAGCCGAAAGCGGAGGATGAGGAATATCGTTTGCGTTATATCACGGGCGGCATGCTGTCGACTGCCGAGCTGTCCATCATACAGGCCCATAAGGAGATTTCCCTTTTCGCGGAGCGGACAGCGCGTATGTTTGGTATGGTCAAGAGCCTGTTCTACGAGAAAAATGAGGAGCAGTTCTTGAAAACCTACAGCCGTATAGAGAAGTATGAGAACATCAGCGATCGGATGGAGGTAGAGATCGCCAATTACCTGACGCAAGTGTCGGAAGGACGTTTAAGCTCGGAAGGTAAGGAGGATATTCGCGTGATGCTCCGTTCGGTGTCTGAGATTGAGAGTATCGCCGATTCTTGTAATAATTTGGCACGTAGTATCAAGCGGCGAAACGAGTTCAAGTCGGCCATCACCGATGAACAGAATCAGCACATGGATCATATGTTTGAGTTGGTGACTGCCGCTCTCGACCGGATGAATGTCGTGCTCCATAAGAGCGAGCTGACGCGCGACGATGTCAATCCATCATACAACATCGAAAACGAGATCAATAACTACCGCAACCAGTTGAAAGCGCGTAATCTGGAGGATATCAACAATAAGCAGTACAGTTATCAGGATGGTGTCTATTATGTGGACATGCTCAATGAGAATGAGAAACTTGGTGATTACGTGCTGAATGTGGTCCAAGCGGTCGTCGAGAAGAAGATTTAAACAGATTGTTGGCGTCGTTCTCATCCTATTTTTATAGCTTCGCGCAAAACAGGATGAGACACGATGCTAAACAGGACGATTAATATTAAAGGAGAGCTGTTCTCGTTGGACCGGCCGGTCGTAATGGGAATCTTGAATGTAACACCCGATTCCTTCTTCGCCGGGAGTCGTAAGCGAACGGAGGCGGAGATCGCAATGCGGATCGAGGAGATACTCGCTCAAGGTGGCGATTGGATTGATATTGGCGGCTATTCCTCAAGGCCCGACGCTACGCCGGTTACCGCGGATGAGGAGATGAGGCGTTTGGAGTTGGGCTTGGAGATCTTAAGCCGTGATTATCCCTCAGTTCCTGTATCGGTCGATACCTTCAGGGCGGACGTGGCCCGTTGCTGCGTGGAGAAATATGGGGTGGCGATGATTAACGATATCTCGGCCGGCGAATTGGATCCGGAGATGTTTCGGACAGTGGCCGACCTTAAGGTGCCTTATATTATGATGCACATGCGAGGCACGCCTCAGACGATGGCTTCGCTGACCGACTATACCAACCTGATGGATGAGATTATGCTCTACTTTGCTGAAAAGGTTCGGCAGTTGCGTTTGATGGGCGTGAGTGACCTGATCCTGGATCCGGGGTTTGGCTTTAGTAAGACGCTTGAGCAGAATTATGAGCTGATGGCCCATTTGCGTGAGTTCGGGATTTTCGACTTGCCGATCCTTGTCGGTATTTCACGTAAGCGAATGATTTATCAATTGTTGGGAGGTACGCCCGAGGAGAGCCTTAACGGGACAACAGCCTTGCATACCTATGCCTTACTGAATGGGGCGGATATCTTGCGGGTACATGACGTAAAAGAGGCGGTTGAGGCTGTTCGGATTGTCCAAAAGATTAAAGAATACTGTTGATTATGTGGATGCATTTTGGCATAAGGGATTTGATCGACGTCTTGTTGGTCGCCTTTTTCCTTTATCAGACCTATAAGATCATGAAGAGTTCGGGCACGCTGGCCATCTTTGGCGGTGTGGTCTCGTTTATCGTGGTCTGGATCCTGATCTCTCAGGTGTTGGAGATGCGCTTGATGGGCGCGATCCTGGATAAGTTCATCAGTGTGGGTTTCTTGGTGTTGGTGATCTTGTTCCAGGATGAGATCCGGCGTTTCCTGTTGGCTCTTGGCTCGCACCAGGGCTGGAAGTTTGTCGTGAAACTCTTTTCCAAGAAGAGTGATGACGCTGAGCAGGAGGGAAAATACATCGCTCCTGTCGTATTGGCTTGTATGAATATGGCCAAGAAAAAGACGGGTGCCTTGATTGTCATCCAGCAGGATATGGACCTGGTGGCTTATGAGCATACGGGCGAGATGTTCTGTGCGGATGTGAATGCCCGACTGATAGAGAACATCTTCTTTAAGAACAGCCCCTTGCATGATGGGGCGATGATCATTGCCGATAACAAGATCCGGGCGGCGGGTTGTATCTTGCCGGTTGCCCAGACCAGCAATATGCCGAAGGAGATGGGATTGCGTCATCGTTCGGGATTGGGAATGGCGATCGAGACCGATGCTTTGGTGATTATCGTTTCGGAGGAGCGCGGAAAGATCACGGTCGCCCATAAGGGTAAGTTGACACCCAATATCTCGGCCGAGGAGTTACAGCGGATCTTGTCGGCGGCGGAGAGCCATGCAAATATTCGTTAAATCTATCTATTTTGCAAGGTTGATCTGGAAATCTTTCGGCCTTTTTGCCAACTCTATGTGACATTATGGTTATTTTTGCAAAGGTTTTTATCATCGATCATTTGGCATAAACACAATATAAAGATATTCCATTATGGACTTGATTCAAGACATCGTAGCGCGTGCTAAAGCGAACAAGCAGCGCATCGTTCTTCCGGAAGGAACGGAGGAGAGAACATTAAAGGCAGCCGATCGTCTTTTGGCCGATGGCGTAGCCGACATTATTTTGATTGGAAACCCTGCTGAGATTAATGGCTTGGCTGAGCGTTTCGGTTTGACTCATATCCAGGAGGCAACCATTGTGGATCCGAAGAATCATGAGAAGAAGGCGGCTTATGCGGACCTGTTGTTCCAGTTGCGCCAGAAAAAGGGCATGACTCCGGAGAAGGCGGCTGTCCTGGTTGAGGATCCCTTGTTCCTGGCTTGCCTGATGATTAAGGCGGGCGACGCGGATGGTGAGATCGCTGGCGCTGAAAATACGACTGGAAACGTCTTGCGTCCGGCATTGCAGATCATCAAGACGGCTCCGGGCATGAAGTGTGTTTCTGGCGCGTTCCTGATGTTTACAAAGACACCGCAATATGGTGAGGAGGGCTTCTTCGTGTTTGCCGATTGTGCCGTCATGCCGAACCCGAACGCTGAGGAGTTGGCTAGCATCGCGGTCGCTACGGCTGGAACAGCGAAACATATCGGTGGCATCGAGCCGCGTGTCGCTATGTTGAGCTTCTCTACGAAGGGTAGCGCTTCACATGAGATGGTTGATAAGGTTGTTGAGGCGACTCGTTTGGCGAAGGAGATGGCGCCCGACTTGAAGATTGACGGTGAGTTGCAGGCCGATGCCGCTTTGGTGGAGGCTGTAGGCCAGAAGAAAGCGCCCGGTAGCGAGATCGCTGGTAAGGCGAATGTATTGGTATTCCCGACTCTCGAGGTTGGTAATATCGCCTATAAGCTGGTTCAACGTCTGGGTGGCGCCGAGGCTGTTGGTCCGATCCTGCAGGGTATGGCCGCTCCGGTCAACGACTTGTCACGCGGTTGCTCGGTGGATGATGTCTACAAGATGGTCGCTATCGCTTGTAACCAGTCAATTGCCTTAAAGGCTAGTAAGTAATAAATGCCAACAACTAAAAGTAATACGTTATGAAGATCTTAGTATTGAATTGCGGTAGTAGCTCTATCAAGTACAAATTGTTTGATATGACTTCGGGCAACGTGATGGCCCAAGGTGGAATCGAGAAGATCGGCTTGCCCGGCGCTTTCCTGAAATTGACGGACAAGGATGGCAAGAAGGTGATCCTCGAGAAGGATATCCCCGGTCATCAGGAGGGTATCGAGTTTATCCTGGGTGTCCTGACAGACGCGACTTACGGTTGTATCAAGGATTATAAGGAGATCAACGCTGTCGGTCATCGTGTGGTGCATGGTGGCGAGAAATTCGCCAGCAGCGTGCTGATCAATCAGGAGGTGCTCGACAAGGTTGTTGAGTGTTCGGATCTGGCTCCGTTGCATAACCCCGCCAACCTGAAAGGTATCAGCGCTATGGAGAACCTGATCCCGGGTATTCCGCAGGTGGCTGTCTTTGATACGGCGTTCCATCAGACAATGCCGGAGAAGGCTTATATGTATGGCTTGCCTTATGAGGCGTATGAGAAATATGGTATCCGTCGTTACGGTTTCCACGGCACGAGCCATCGCTATGTCTCTAAACGGGCGTGTGATATCCTGGGCGTGAAATACGAGGAGCAGAAGATCATTACCGCTCACGTTGGTAATGGTGGCTCAATTGCCGCTGTCATAAATGGCAAGTGTGTCGATACCTCAATGGGCTTGACGCCGACAGAGGGCCTTTTGATGGGTACTCGTTGTGGTGATGTCGATCCGGGCGCTTTGGCTTTCTTGGTTGAGAAGGAGCATCTCGACGCGGCTGGCCTCTCGAACTTGATCAACAAGAAGAGCGGTGTCGCTGGCTTGGTAGGCGGTTCTTCCGATATGCGCGACCTGGAGGCTGCTGTCGCTCAGGGCGACAAGCGGGCGATCATGACGCTCGATGTCTATAATTACCGGATCAAGAAATACATCGGCGCTTATGCGGCAGCCATGAACGGTTGTGATATCCTGGTTTGGACAGGTGGTGTTGGTGAGAACCAGTGGGAAACTCGCCGTGTTGTTTGCCAGGATATGGAATATATGGGCATGAAGATCGATGTCGAGAAGAACCACGGTTTGCGTGGCGAGGAGACCATCATCAGTACGCCCGACAGTAAGGTGACGATTATGGTTGTACCGACCGACGAGGAGTACATGATCGCTTCCGATACGTTGGCCATCCTTGAGAACAAGTAATATTTTTATAGATTAACGTTAGTTCTCGCAGCTTACAAAACAAGAGAACTTGTTTAGCGGCTCCCGACACCGGTTGGGGGCCGCTTTTTTTCGGGCCTCGGCTCGCGTGTGGGGAGATAATTCCTTATTTTCGCGCAGATAGCGAGAACAACAGAGTATTAACGATAAATCATTCTAGAATTATGGCTCAGTACAAACGTGTGTTATTGAAATTAAGCGGCGAGTCGCTTATGGGTAAGAAACAGTATGGCATCGACGAGACACGCCTCGCCGAGTATGCCGAGCAGATCAAGGCGGTCGTGGCGATGGGCACGCAGGTGGGCATCGTGATCGGCGGCGGTAATATCTTCCGTGGCCTGAGTGGCGCCAGCAAGGGTTTCGACCGGGTGAAGGGCGACCAGATGGGTATGCTCGCGACGGTGATCAACAGCTTGGCCCTCAGTTCGGCATTGACCGCTATCGGGGTTCGCGCGAGGGTGCTCACCGCGATTCGTATGGAGCCGATTGGCGAGTATTATAACAAATGGCGCGCGATCGAGCTGCTCGAGCAGGGCGAGGTGGTGATCATGTCGGGCGGAACGGGTAATCCTTTCTTCACGACCGATACGGGGTCGTCGCTCCGGGCGATCGAGATCGAGGCCGACGTGATGCTGAAGGGAACGCGTGTCGACGGTATCTATACGGCCGATCCGGAGAAGGACCCGACAGCCGTGAAATTCCAGGATATCACTTACGATGAGATCTATAACCGGGGCCTCAAGGTCATGGACCTGACCGCTACGACCATGTGCAAGGAGAACAATATGCCGATCGTCGTTTTCGATATGGATACGAACGGCAACCTCGAGAAGGTGATGAATGGCGAGCCGATCGGAACGGTGGTGCACAATTAATTAGGTTTATTCCGCCGCGCCTCGCGAAAGCCTCAACCGGCTGCCAGAATGACAATCGCGGCTCGCGATGGGCTCTCCGACGCTCCGTTTGGGCTTTCGCGTCTCGCGGAAGGCTTTCCGGAGCCTCGTTTTGGTTTTCGCGAGCCGCGAAACGCTCTCCGACCTGCCAGAATGGCAATCGCGACCTGCGGAAGCTTCTCCGACGTTCCGTTGGGGGTTTTGCGCTTCGCGGAAGGCTCTCCGACGCTTCGTTTGGGGTTTCGCGCTTCGCGATGGGCTCTCCGATGCTCCGTTTTGGTTTTCGCGTCTCGCGGTAAATCCAATGATCATGAGATTGGCCTCGCGAGGATGACTCCTTGGTTGGAGGCGGAAAGGGGGCGATCTATCCGTAATAGCCGTTCAGATATGATTATGAAAAGAAACAATAAAATGAAAAGTGTTTTTTCCCCGCTTTGGCTGGCCCTTTGGGCTCTCCTGGCCTTCTTGCCCGCTTGTGGGGATGATTTCGAGGAGACGGACCTGACCGGTACGGGCGCGGAGATCGCGATTGGCGACCGGCTGTATGCCGTCGTGGGCGATACGTTGCGGGTCTATTTCTACAGTGTGGTGGTGAATCCTCGGGCGGATAATTATATCCTGGCCCTCGAGTGCGAGAAGGGGAAACATTATGAGCGCTGTTGGACGTACGTGCCGACCTCCGGAGACGTGGGCGAATGCGAGATGAACCTTTCGATTTATGATTATAATGGGCAGTTGCTCGACGCGAAACAGGTCACGCTCGTTACCCGTGAGGCGCGTAACCCCGCGAGCCGGCGGCATCTGCTTTGCTTGGGCAACAGCTTGATGGAAAAGGGAGAGACTCCGATTGAGCTGAGCCGACGGTTGAAAGGCACGGTGGGCGTGGCGACCTGGCCTGATCCTCTCGCGCTGGATCATTACGCTTTGGTCGGACGGCTGAGGAATGCCGACGAGACGGTCGGTTGGGAAGGCACGGGTGGTTTTACTTGGAACAGCTATCGGGATTTTGATGTCGAGGGTTACGTCGCGGAGCATTGTGGCGGGCAGTTGGATTATGTCTATTTCCAGTTGGGAACAAATGAGTTGCTCTCGATCGGGCCCTTTGATGATGTCTCTTGGATCGTGGATCGGGCCAAGTCCGTGATTGACCGTTTCCATAAGGCCTGTCCCGATTGTGTGGTGATGTTGGGAAGCGTGCTTTTGCCGTCGCAGAATGGCGGGTTGGGCGAGAGTTATTCGTCGGACGACCCGAACAGTGTCTATGGCGCGGCGGGTTTTGGCGTCAAGGTGCATCGCCTGAACGCGGCTTATCAGGCGTTGGCCAACAGCGACAAGTACGCCTCGTTCACCCATTTCATTGATAATAACGCCCAGTTTGATTGCCTGAATGTCTATCCGACAGAGGAGCGGCCGGCCGGTGATTACGAATCGAGTTCCGAGACAATCGGTACGAATGGCGTGCATCCGACGGACATCGGTTACTGGCAGATCGCGGCGGGCATTTTCCGGGCGCTGATCGGGCTGGAGGGAAATTGAATGCCGACGTTGATATAAACAAGATGAACACAGATTTTTTTATTGAAAACCAATAAATAATCTGTGTTCATCTTTTTTAATTGTCGAATCAACCTTAGAAGAGGTCGATCTCGGCGATGGCAGCCACACGGGTGTTGGCCGTGATCTCGGTGCTCTCAATCCGGACGTAGCGAGCCTCTTGCGCGTTCTTGAAATGGAGCGTCCGCTTGCTCGGGTCGTTGATCAGGTTGCCGAACTCGAAGCTCTCGACGGCGCGCCAGCTCTTCCCGTCGTCGCTGACGCTGATGCGACCTTTCGCCATCATGCCCTTGTCATCCTTTTGCTGTGGCGTATAGGCAAAACCGCTGATGGTCCGTTGCTGGCCCAGGTCGATCGCGATCGAGTGGCTCGGGCCGTTTGTCTCGCTCATCCAGTAGGTCGAGGGATCGGCGTCGAAGGCGAGGGCCGCCTCATGATCCTTTGTCTCGCTGTCGGCCTTGAGCAGTTTCCAGTCTTTCTTGGCGAAGCCGATCCGCTCTTGGCAGAGGGCGCCTTGCTCGCCATTCAGGATGGCGACCGCCTTTACCTCGCCGCCGTCGGGCATCGCGAAGGGTGCCTCATAGAGCGTCGCGTTGGCGTCGGGCTCCTGTCCGTCGGTCGTATAATAGATCTTGAAGCCGGCGTTGAGGTTGCCCGCCGAGTTCTCGCCATGCTGGTTCCAACCGAAGTTTTGTTTCATGGGCTGCAGGCTTACCTGGCCGTCGCGATCTTGCTTTGCCTCGAGGCGGGGCGGACGCGACTGGTAATGGTGAGCGGAGATGTTGGCGATCGCCGGGTCGAGCCGCGACTCAAGGACGCGGAGCCGGAGCCGGTCGGTCGTCACGTCGGGGAAGCGCAAGATCCGCTTGTAGCCGATGTTGGTCGCCTGGGCCACCTCTTGCCATTGACCGTCGATCCAGGCGTCGAGGGCGTGACGTTCAACCCGCTCGCCTCGCACGGCCACGGCCTCCTGGATGGCGACACGGTTGATGGCGGTCGGTTTCGCGAGGCGGATGGTGATCTCACCTTTGCCACCGTCCAGCTGGACAAAGGTGTTGAGGTCGTGGTCGAGCAGCACCTTATCCCCTTTGGCGTCGGCCAGCAGGTCGGTGCCGTAGGTCTCCTCGATCCGTTTACCGGTCTCTTTCAGGACATCCACGTCGGTTTGCGAGAAACGTCCCTCACGGTTGGGCGGGATGTTGAGCAGGAAGATGGAGTTGCCGCCGACCGCCCGCTCATAGATATCGAAGACATCGTCGGCGTTGCGGCTCTTCTGGTGCGTATCGTCGCGATAGAACCAGCCCTCGCGGATCGAAGTGTTGGTCTCGGCCGGTTGGTAGTGGAGGAATTTCCCCTCGTAAAGCCGCTCTCGGCTGCCGAGATCCAGATCGGTCAGGTCGGCAAAGACCGACATGGTGTCGGGATTCGCCTCGTAAGGGATGATGTTCCATTCCGTGTCGCGCGTGCGTCCGCCCTCGTTGCCGCACCAGCGGGTTCCTTCACGTCCGAAGACAACGGCGTTGGGCGCCAAGGCCTTGATCAAGGTTTTCCAGGCGTGGTAATCGTATTGTTGCCCGCCCTTGCGCTTGGGATGCGCGCCGTCGAACCAGACCTCATCGATCGGTCCGTATTCGGTCAGCAGCTCGAACAGTTGGTTGAGAAAATATTCGTTGTAGTCGTCCACCACGAACTCGAAGCGGGTCATGTTGGCGAACGGCCTGCCCTCTACCTCCCGGGGAATCGTCCGTTTGGTCGGCTTGCTGAGGTTGCCATACAGGCCATCGGGGCTCTCGATCTGGTAAAGGTCGGCGGGCGAGAGGTAAATACCCAGTTTCAATCCATATTTCCGGCAGGATTCGGAGAGCGATTTCATGATGTCGCCCTTTCCGCCCTGGAAGTTGGACGACATGATGCCGTGGGTCGTATAGCGGCTTTGCCAGAGGACGAAGCCATCGTGGTGCTTGGCGGTGAGGATCACCAGCTTCATGCCCGCGGCCTTCATCGCCTCGCACCATTGGTCGGTGTCGAGCTCTTTCAGGTCGAATACTTTGGGATCTTCCATGCCATTACCCCATTCCATGCGGGTAAAGGTGTTGGGACCGAAGTGGATGAAGGCGATAAACTCCCGTTGCAGGGCCGCCAGCTGATTGGCGGTCGGGACGACGTGAGCCGCCTTCTCGATGATCTGTTCTTTTGTGTCGCCCGGCTCGACAGGAATGGTGTTCTGGTATGCGACCGGATCTTCCTTGGGGCCGGAGCAGGCGCACAAGGCGCCCAGCAGTAAACTGTAGAGTGTTTTCATGCTTATTGTTTTAGAGTTATTTAGCGACAAAAGTAAAGGTTTTCCAGGTTTTATCAAAAGGTGGGAAAACGAAAGATGGGGGTGTGCCAAAACGGTAAAAGGAACGCAGATCGTGCTTTACTGCTTTTTGACACAGCCCCCATTATAATAAAAGATCAATCCTGGATCCGGATCTTCAAGTGATAAGTCTTATTGTCGGTATAAGCCTTGACCAGGTAAATACCTTCCGGTAATGTGAGCGGAATGGAGCCTATGCCATCCGATAGCGATCGCTGGAGGCGAAGTTGTCCGCTGAGGTTGAAGAGTTGGATCTCTACTTTTTGCCCCGGAATATGAATCGTGAGCTGTCGCCCATTGAGTTGGATACCTGTCTGGAGGGCAGAAGCGTCCAGTCCGGTCGTGCTGTTGGGCACTTGTGGCTCGGCGAAGGCTTTTGTCATTCCTTCCACCGGGATCAGGGAGCGGAGATCGGCGCCGTTGATGGCGGTCAGGTCGCTCTCGAGCGTCGTGGCCTGTTTGGCCTTGACGAAGAAGGCGCTCATGGCGGGAATGGCCTGGTCGCTTCCGATCTGGTAGGCCTGATAGTTACCATTATTATATAGGTAAACACGGTTGTCGATATCCGGGTTATCGGCGATCGCCTTTAAGGGCAATGGTGCGGGATAGGGATTGCCACAAAGCAGCCAGCCGTCGTTCTCGCCATCGTTGGAGACCGGAAGTGAAATGGTCAGCCGTTCCGTTTGGGCAAAATCGGCCGCGATGTCGTTGGCCTTGGAGGAGAAACGGATGGTGAGCGAGGTCGCTCCCTCATCGATCGCGATCAGGTAGCCTTTATGTTTCTCGATCAACAGGGCGTCGCTTCCAGGATGATCCAGGATTCGCCAGTTGCCCGTGGCCGATTGGGTGAGCGATCGGTTGTCGCCATCATATTCCGCCAGGTAAAGATAATCGCCTGTTCCGGTTGTCTCGCTGTCTCCCAATGTCCAATCGGAGTCAATCCCTGAGAGATAGAGATCGAAAGGCAGGGAGAAGAAATACCATTTCCCCTTTTCCGGCAAGGTATGTTCGATGGTGAGTTGTCCGCCGAGATCCAGTTCGCCCGCAGAACGGAGGTAAGCGCCACCGTCTGTTCGGCTCAACAGGGTGAGATTGTTCGCCTTCAACGAGCCGCGGGTGGTGAGGTTCAGGCCTCCATCCCCGATGAGAATCCGGTCGGCGCTCTCAGGACGATCTATGGTCGCCTCGCCCTGGATGAGGGCGCTCCGGCGCCGGGCGGTGGGCAGGTGACTCCAGCGGATCGTGTCGTTCCAGCCGCCTTGGCCCGTGAAAAGGCTGTAGCGCGGAATGTCGCCATAGGCATAGAGGCTGTCGATGTAATAGTAGGATTGGCTTGTCTGCATGCTCTCGGTCGTCCCGAAAAAGGAGATGCCGGGATACATCTCGGAAACGGTCAGGCTCCGGAAGCTCAGCTCCTTCAGGTTGTCCTTTACGTCGCTTTGGGTGAAGATCGCGGCCTCGTCCGCCTTATTGGTCCGGAAGGTTTTCGCCCACAGGATACCGTCGTCGGGGAAGTACATACAGGTAAAGTGTGGGATGATGATCGCGTTTTGGTAGATGCCCAGGTCGAAATGGGAGAAATCGACCCGTGTCTTGATGGGGATCTTGAGCGAGTGGCTTCCATAATGACCTTTCAGTTTGGGCTCG
>USAD01000036.1 GCA_900552415.1 uncultured Parabacteroides sp. | reverse complement strand
TTGTTACAGCGCAGGCGCATCAGGTCGATATAATCGCGCATGAAGGCTACCTCGCTGGCCAGTGGAACCTCTTTCTGGCTCGACTCATAGAGGGCGTAGCGCAGCAGGTCACTCAGCTGTCCGATGCTCTCTTGCGCCGTGTCGGCATCCACCTGAATAAGGCTACTGATGTTGTTGAGCGTATTGAACAGGAAATGTGGGTTCAGTTGGTTCTTGAGCCAGACCAGCTCCGCCTCCGCGCTCTTTTGTGATTCCGCCTGGCGCTTCAGCTCCATCTCATTCCAGCGGATGATGTAACGCATGCCGGTGGCGAAGGCAACGACAAAGAGTTGGAAGAGGAATGAGGCGATGATGATGGTCCAGAGAACCGATTGCCATTCGGGGGAGAGCTTCGAAGGTGGAAAATAGAACCAAAGGTTGACCACTGTTAAGAGCGACAGATTGGCTATGACATATTGCCTGAAACTTCTCCGTTTGAAGAGGAAATAGGGGACGATCAAATAAAAGTTGATAAAATAGATGGCGGCTATTGGGGATTGCAACTTAAAACCGACCAGTAAAGCCTCCAAGGTATGTTCCCAGTTATGTTCAGACAGGAACGTGAACATGGGTGGCAATGTACAGATCATGACCCAGAGCAGGATCTGGGCGATCTCGATGGCTTTATTGCTACGTTTCAGTGTATTCATATGGACAAATATAATGATGTGAATAAAATGGGCAAGCCGTACAGGATGGTCTGTTGGCTTGCCCGCCGTGTGGGGCCTTGTCGGCCATTAATGGAAGATCATCGTACCGATTCCCTCGGCCTCCTGGCGTTGGTTCTTCAGGTCGCTGTTCTGGATGGTGGTAGCGGCCTTTTTCACGTTTACTTTTCCGCCAAAAGTGTAACTGACACTAATACCAAAGTTGGCCATCGAGATCCGGCTTATCGTGTGGCTTACGTAATCGTGGCTAGCCGACTCGCTCTCGAACTTCATCCGGCCGAAATTGAGTGGGCTCATGCCAGTGAGGGTGACGTTCAGCTTATCCTTGAGGAACGATTTGGAAAGGCTCAACATTCCGGCCTGAAAACCACCGTTCCATCCTTGCAGGTTGTAGCTCTTGGTCGAGGCCATGATGTTGGCGCTCATTCGGATATCCCACGGAAGGGTCTGCTGGTAACCGAACATGATGTTGCCCTGCCAGCCGTGGTTCTTGAGGTCGAGCTGCTCGCTGCGCACGTCGACGTAAGCGACACTTCCGTTCAGTGTGAAACGGGTCTTGCCTGTGGCATTCCAATTGACGAAGGCATTGAGTCCGGTCTGCTTGTTGCGGGTGATGCTGCCGTAGGTGCCGTTCAGTACGTTGCCCTCGTAGAAGCTGTATTGCTCGATGCCGTTGTCGCAGATGCTCTGACGGAGTGTCAGGTTGACTACCCACTTCGGGTTGAAGAGGTTGTAGACAAGGCTGATGTTGTGTACCTCCTCGGCGTCAAGGTTGGTGTTACCATAACTGATCGAGGTTGGGTCCGATTTGTTGACATAAGGGTTGAGCAATGTGATGCCCGGTCGGCTGATGCGCAAGTTGTAGGCTGCTCCTATATTCTGTGAATCGTTGATTTTATATGAAAGGTTAGCTGAGGGGACGAGGTTACCGTAGTCCAGCTTGAAGTTATCAGTCTGTCCCAGCCGGGCGACAACGTTCTGCCACGTGTGCTCATAGCGCAGGCCGGCGGTGAGCGATACCCGTTGGATGGTTCCTCGGTATTCTGCGTATCCCGCCAGGATACGGTTCTTATGGCTGTAGTCAAGACTGCTTGACTCGTCCCAAAATTGTTCTTGTTCCATCAGGTCGTAATAGTCTGAGCGCGAGGTGTTGTCGCGTAGAATGTATTTGGCGCCCAGGTCGAGCTTATGACCAGCGGCGATTGGTGTGCTGAAATCAGCCTGCCAGGTATGTTCGATGGTGTTGTCCTTTGCGTGTGAGTAACGGTCGGTCAGATCGAGAAAACTGTTAGTCTGGTCGGTCTCAAACCAGCTGTAGTTGTTAGTTCGTTGTGGCGCTGTCGTGATTAAGTAAGAGAGGGTAAGCATCCGTTCCTTATTGCTGGCAAACGTATGTTGATAGTCAACACTTCCATTGACAGAAAGCCGTTTACTTTTGTTCTCGTTGCGGGTTGTATAAGCCAGTCCACCGAGGTCGGTCCGTGATTGACCGTCAATATCCATACCGAACCCCATGACACCAGCAGAGGCGGTGAGGAGGTTCAGCGAGTCGATCTCATAACTTAAGTTCAAGTTGCCCATTTGGATGTGGAAGCTGTTGTCCATTGTGCTATAAGAGCGGAGTTGGCTCTCTCCGTCGCTGGTGAATTGCGTCCGGTTTACCTCTGTCTGGCTTTCCATTGGGAAAGATTCCATAACATTGGCATTGACAGACATACTGAACTTGTTCTTCTGCATGCTGAAGAAAGCGCCGCCGCCTGCGCCACGGTTGGCTGCCATGCCACGGATCGTGGCGTTGTAGTTGTTAAGGAGCTGCTTACGGCTCTCGCTCGTACGATCGGTGATCAGGTTGAGCACGCCACCGACGCCCTCGGCATCATAACGTGCGCCGGGATTGGTCACGACCTCGATATCCTTGATGCTGCTGGCCGGCATGTTCTTGAAGATCTCAGAAGGGTTACTGCTCATCATGACATTGGGCTTACCGTCGACATAAACCTTGAAGCTGGAGCTACCGTTGACGGTGATGTTGTCGTTACCGTCGACTGTCACCATCGGGACTTTGCGTAGCATGTCGAGAACAGAATTGGATTTAGCGTCGATATCGTTTTCGACACTATAGCTCAGCTTGTCGACCTCCATCTTAACCAATGGCTTTTGGGCGACGATCTCAACTCCCGAGAGGCGGGTTACGTCGTCGGTTACGTAGATTGTATCGAGGCTAAGCGTGGTTTGTCCTTTTTGGATGGAGAATGGGATATTGATGTTCTTGCGGCCTACGGAGCTGAAAAGTACCCGATAGTCGCCTGCCCGTTTGACCGCTTGCTCAAAACGGCCTTCCAGGTCGGTCGTGCCCATAGCGACAGGTTCCTTGTCGTTGTTGGCCTTATAGACACGGATCGTGGCGAATGGTTCGCCTTCACGGGTGAGGGAGTCGACGACGACGCCTTGTATCTTGATCTCCTGGGCGATTAGGCTTGTGGAGATGAATGCGCTTAACGATAAAGCGGCGATGGTTCGTTTAATGATCTTTTCCATATCGATGTCGTTTTATGCTTTGTTTTCTTTCTGACACAAAACTACATCGGGAAGCTGGGGTTGCCTAGTTTTTTTCGACGAACGGCCGCTCCTCTTTCGACGAAAAAGGGGAGCGGCCGGATAAGTGAGAGAGGCTTGTTTAGAATGGTGGTTCTCCTGGTCCACTGAAGCCTTCTGGGCGGGCGGGTTTCTTGCTGCCCATGCTACCGAAGTTATAAGTGATGGTGAAGCCGATACGGCGTCCACCCCGCCAGTTTTCAGCGTCCTGATAGAAGCCGTCGCCCGAGGTGATGGTGCGGAACTTACGTGAGTCTAGCAAGTCGCGGGCATTGATACTTAATGTAATTTTCCGGTTGAGGAAAGACTTACGCAGACCGGCGTCGAATGAGTAATTCGGCTCACGATGTCCTTGTGCCATCAGCTGCTTGGCGTTGTAACTACCTGTCAACTGGAGGGAAATGTCGTAAGGCAATTTCACGTTGGCGATCATGCGGGCATTCCAGGAGAAGCTGGTCTCCTCGTCGCCAGTAACAGGATCTTTTGCTCCCTCGGGCAGGTAACTGAAGCCATCCAGTTTCGAGTAATAGAGGTTGACCGTTGTCGTCAGATCGAGTATGTTATTGAACAGTCGGTTCTTGCCGACCAGCTCCAGTCCGGAGGCCTGCATCTTGGCGACGTTTTCGCTGGTGGTGTACATTACGTTATCTTCCGTATTCAAGAAGCGGATACGCTGGATCACGTCATCTGTTGCCCGATAGTAACCGGAGACGGAAAGCGTATGGGCATCCCACGTCTTGATATAATTCAACTCAAACGAGTGTGAGTATTCCGGTGTCAACTCCGGGTTTCCGTACGAGATATTCGATGCGTCGGAGATGTTGCGGAACGAGTTGAGCTGTCCGCCCCATGGCCGGCGCAGCCGTCGGGTATAATTCAACTGGATCTCGTTGTTTTTGGGTAGGGCATAAGAGAGGAACGCGCTTGGGAAGAGCTTGAAGAAATCCTTGTTGAACTCATCAGCAGGTTCGCCCTCGAAGGCCTGGGCATAACTGAGTGACCGGGTGTTTACGGTCCAATACTCGCCCCGAAGGCCGGCCTGGTAACTTAGGTTGCCCCATTTACCGCCTAAAGTCATATAGAGCGCATGCACGTCCTGATTATAATAGAAGCGATTGAAAAGATCTTTATCTTGTGTCGCGTCGGCCTCGGTAGTGCCACTGTAGGTGTCAACCGGACTTTCGTTACGGCTAAAGGTCCCTTTATAACCAGCCTCTATGCGGAGATTTTCTGTCAGTTTGTTGGTGTAGTCCAGCTGCGCTTCCCAGCCTTTATCTTTCATGTCTGAGTTTTGGAATTGGTAGGTTTGTTGTAATCCCATGGTGGGATCCGTATAGAGCGTCGACTGGCTGTAGATATTATCGTTGTTCATATTGAACTGGTTATGAGTCAACGTGAAATCCAGGTTGCTGTTTTCCGAGAACTTATGAATGTAACCCAGTTCAATGTTATACATACGCATTTTGTTGTTGCCATCGTTAAGACGGTCGCTGGTGTAGATCGTATCGCCCAAAGCGCTACCTGATAGGTAATGGATTGTCTCGTCGCTGTTACCGTTACCCATCATACCCATGAGGCCAACTCGCAGGTCGTCGTTGTTGGTGATCTGCCAGGTAGCGCCTGCCCGCCCAAACCAGTTGGAGTTATCTCTGTTGGAACTGTTTGTCTGGTTCAGGAAGCTGTTGTCGCCCGTGTTGGTCCGTTCCGTTATGCCACCACCTTTCATTTGGCTGTTCCTGTAGTTGAGGCTGGCGTAAGCGTCTACTTTACTGCTGCTGTAGTTGATGTTAGCGCTTGCGTTGTAACCTCCATAGGTGTCGGCTCCCGCTTTAACACTGCCATAGTAACCCGCCTTACGGTCTTCCTTGAGGACGATATTGATGATACCCGCTGTTCCTTCAGGGCTGTATTTTGCCGAAGGATTGGTGATAACCTCTACCTCCTTGATGGTCTCGGCCGGCAATAGTTGAAGAATATCCGCTTGGTTGTCGGCAGTCAAACCTGAGGCTTTACCGTTAATCCAGATGGTCACGCTTGAGTTACCCCGTAAGGAGACTTGTCCTTCATTATCAACCTCGACGGAGGGAATATTTGACAATACGTCGCTTGCCGTACCACCTTCTGATGAGATGTCCTGGCTTGGGTCAAATACTTTCCGGTCGATCTCGAAACGCATGGCAGGCTTTTGTCCGACAATTTCTACCTCGTCCCGGACCTGTCCATCCTCGGTCAATGTCAATTGCCCGATATCAAGCACCTGGCTGTATCCACCGATTGAGAAAGTTTTTTTTATCTCTTTATAACCGATATAGGATATGGACAGGACATAATCACCTTTTCGTAAGCCGGAGATTTGGAACGAGCCATCGCTAGCGGTGACCGCTCCACCCGAAAGTTGTGTTGAGCCAGCTTTAACTACGCTGACGTTCACGAATTCCATAGGTCCTCCAAGAGCACCATCCATGATTTTACCCTTGATATCTCCGGCTAGGGCCGGCATCGCGCATAATATTGTTCCGGATAGGAGCAGACTAAATTCTCTTTTCATACACCTGTTTTTTTCATCATTCTTATGGGCCTCGTTAGCGAAGACCGGATTGCTTAATTAGTGTTTATCGCGTTAGGACGTTATTGACCGCTCGCATAACTAATGATCTTTTTTTATAATGAAGGTTTAAAACGGTTGATGAAAAGTTATCTGTTTTTATTGTTTCGTAACAAAAATATCCATTTTGTGAAGAAGACATTTCTATGCGTTAAGATTTTTGAGGAAGGTTAAATACTGGTTTTATAAAGAGGATTTAAGTTATAAAGAATATAGTTTCATGTATTTTATACGTTTTGTTGTCGATATATTAATCTGAATTGTTTCAATAGCTTAATTTAGCTTAAAAGATAATACATGCCGAGTTACATGTGAATGTCCCTTTTTCTAACTTCGCGGTCGATTAGAAGGAATGAAAAGAACATGAATCTTCGAATAAATAATATGAATATCCGGTGCCGGAATAAGATTCACGACTTCCATGCGTGGGGAGTCGCCGCATTGATTTAACCAGGACCATTCTCTTTTCTCGAGCGTATTCTTTAAAGTAAAAAACAATAAATCATTTTCTTTATGAGCAAAAAAAGTCGGCTCATAACGCTATGTCATATAGTGTTATGTAGCCAGTGCTTGTGTGCCCAATCCAAGCTGATGGATCTGGAGGAGGTCTTTCGTCTGGCGGACGAGCGAAGCGTGAGTATACAAGCCTATCAAACCAACCGGGAGGCGGCGGGTGAGGCCCTGAAAGCCGCCAAGGCACGTCGTTTGCCAGATATCGATGCTTCTCTTTCCGCGAGTTATTGGGGTAATGGTAAGCTGTGGGATCGGGATTTCTCGAATCCGACGACAATCGATATGCCTCATTTCGGTAACAACTTCTCCTTAGAGGCTCAACAGGTGATTTACGCCGGAGGCGCGATCAGCAGTGGTATTAAATTGGCGTCTCTTGACAAGGAGATGGCGGAGTTGGATTGGCGTAAGAACCGTCAGGAGATACGTTTCATGTTGGCAGGGTATTTCCTGGACCTGTATAAATTGGACAACCAGATCCGGGTGCTGCGGAAGAACCTGGAACTGACCGATGAGGTGATTGCCAATATGCGGGCACGGCGTGAGCAGGGGACGGCCTTACAGAACGACATTACCCACTATGAGTTGCAAAAGGAGACCTTGAAGCTTCAGTTGACAAAGGTCGACGATGCCCGGACGATCATGAACCACCAGTTGGTGACAACCCTGCACTTGAATGAGGGAACAGTGATCGCTCCTGATTCAGCTTTATTGGAGCGACAGGTACGTGCCCTGGCCGAGAGTGACTGGCAGGAGATGGCCACGAGCAGCAACGTGGATCTGCTCCAGGCGGAGGTTGGCGTGCGTATTAATGAGCAAAAGGTGAGGCTGGAGCGTTCGGAGCGGTTGCCGAAGCTGTCGGTCATCGCCGCCGAGCATCTTGACGGTCCGATTACCATTGAGGTGCCGGTGCTGGATAATAATTTCAATTATTGGTATGTGGGCATAGGGTTGAAATACAGCCTCTCGTCGTTGTTCAAGAACGGGAGCAAGCTGCGTCAGGCCCGGCTGAATGTCCGGAAGTCGCAAGAGTTGTACCAGCTTGCTCAGGAGCGGGTGGAGAACGCCGTTCAGGCCGGTTATGTCAATTTCCTGACCGCCTTTACCGATTTGAATACCCAGAAGAAGAACGTCGAGCTGGCCAACGAGAACTACCGGGTTGTCTCGAACCGCTACACGAACGAGCTGGCCTTGCTGACCGATATGCTCGACGCGAGCAACATGAAGCTGGGCGCAGACCTGGCCCTGGTCAATGCTCGGGTGAACGTGATCTACAATTATTATAAGATGAAATATCTTACCCACACATTATGACAGACATTTAACAAGGATATTATTATGGTAACAAGAAAAGCGAAAAAGCTCATTTATAACACGATCATCATTTGCCTCCTGTTAGGGGGCATCATTTACGTTTGCTCCCGTTTCGTCCATTTTGGGCGGGTTGAGTATACCGATAACGCCCAGGTGCGGCAGCACATCACGCCGGTGAACACCCGGGTGGCAGGCTTCATCAAGCGGATCTGTTTTGAGGAGTATAAGCCGGTACGTAAGGGCGATACCTTGTTGATTATTGAGGACTCTGAGTTCCGGTTGCGACTGGCGCAGGCGGAGGCCGACTTGGCGAATGCCTTGGCCGCCCGGCAGGCCACTTCCGCCGGTATCGCTACGACGCGCAACAACCTGTCCGTGAGTGATGCCGGCATCGAGGAGACACGGGTACGGATGGTGAACGCCCAGCGAGAGTTCGAGCGCTACGAGAAACTGTTGGCGGAAGATGCCGTCACCAAACAACAGTATGACAATGTCCGGACCGCTTATGAGGCGGCCAAGGCCCGCTACGATCAGGTGTCGCGCGCCAAGCGGTCGACCTCGTTGACAGAGGATGAGCAGACTCATCACTTGAGCCAAAACGAGGCGGCGGTTCGCCTGGCCGAGGCGGCGGTCGAGCTGGCCCGCCTGAATCTCTCTTATACGGTAATCGTCGCCACCTGCGACGGTGTCACCGGCCATAAGGATATTCATGAGGGACAATTGGTACAGCCCGGGCAGACGATGGTCGATATCGTGGACAGTGGCGACTTGTGGGTTATCGCCAACTACCGTGAGACACAGTTGCCTAATATTAAGGAGGGTGCCCGGGTGACGCTGACGGCCGATGCCGTGCCGGGCGTTGTTTATGAGGGAATCGTAGAGTCCATCTCCGACGCGACGGGCGCCGCCTTCTCGTTGATCCCGCAAGACAATGCGACGGGCAATTTCGTGAAGGTGGAGCAACGGGTGCCTGTCCGTATCCGTTTGGAGGGGAACGATCCGGAAAAGTTGCGCCTGTTGAGGGCCGGGTTCAACGTCGAATGCGAGGTGAGGTATTGATATGGGAGCGCCAGTCTTGAACGGGCCCTTCACGATGCCCATGTTCCGGGAGTTCGTGCCACGGAGGATACAGCCCTGGATTTATCTCTTTTTCGCCGTCAGCTTCCAGCTCTCGGGCGGTGTTTACCTCGGCGCGCTCAATCAGATGATGGGCGAGACAACCCTGATGCGCGAGGACCTGCTGATGTGCCTTTACTCGAACCTGGCGGGAATGGCGATCTATTTTCCCATCCTGTTCCGGATGAAGTTCCGCTTCACCAACAAGACGTTGCTGATCGGGGCGGCCTTCGGGGTAGCCGTATGTAATGTGTTGATCCCCTGTATCTCCTTTTTGCCACTGTTGTGGGCGGTCTGCTTCGTCGAGGGGATGTGCAAGATACAGGGAACGTTCGAGTGCATGTCGAATATCCAGCTCTGGATGACGCCGAAGCGCGACTTCACCGTCTTTTTCCCGATGCTGCATATCGTGATCCTGGGCAGCATGCAGGTGGCGGACCTCCTGACGACCCATTTCCTTTATTATTATCATTGGAGCTGCATGCACCTCTTCATCGCCGGGCTGATGTTGGTCGATCTTTTGGTCATTTACACCTGTACCCGCCATTTCCGGATCATCAAGAAGTTCCCGCTCTTTGGTATCGACTGGCTTGGTGGGGCGATGTGGGCCGCCTTGCTGCTGGAGATCGCCTACTTCTTCGATTACGCCGATTGGTACGATTGGTGGAACAGTCCGGTGATGCGTTGGTTGGCCGTTGTTATAGTCTTGACATTCGTGATGTGTCTTTGGCGTATGTTCTCGATCCGGCATCCCTATTTTGAGCCTAAGATGTGGACCTATCGTCATTTGTTCCCGATTCTGGTCCTGATCACGCTGGTCGAGGCATTGCTGGCCTCCGAACGGGTACTCGAGGAGGTGTTCTACGAGGAGGTGATGCGTTACGAGGAGATGGTCAGCGTGCGGCTGGACTGGTCGGCCCTGGCGGGCGTGATCGCGGGTTGCCTTTTCTCCTATTGGTGGATGCATATCCGGCGTTATAACTATTTGCGGCTGATCATTGTCGGGATCGCCGCGCTGGCGGGCTACCTGATGGGGTTCTATTTCATGCTCTCGGCGGACATTCACCTGTCGCAACTTTATTTGTCCGTTCTTTGCCGGGGTTTCGCCTATGCCGTCTTGAGCGCGACCTTCATGACCTGCCTGGAGGAGATCATGACTTTCCAGCATTTCTTTCAGGCGTTGAGTGTGTTTAACATGTTGCACATGGTGATGGGCGGGGTGTTGGGCTCGGCCATCTACGCACGGGGGCTTTCCTATTACATTTCCGACAATATGGCCCGCTACGGGGCGGCGATCGAGCGGGTGGCGTTCAGTCGGGCTCCTTTCCCGTTAGGCGATTATATGGAGGGTTTCGTGGCGCGGATGATGGAGGTCAGTATCCGGCAGATTTATGGCTGGACGGTTTACGCCTGTCTTTTCTTGCTCCTCCTGTTCCTGCTTTACGACGCGCCCATCCGTCGCGACCTGAAGCGGATGCCCGGCTGGCGGGAGCTGCGCGAGGAGGTGGCCCGTTCCTTCTGGCGGACGGGGCGTAAGGGGCGCGCCTGAGTTCGTAGAGGCAGGTTTCCACCGGTGGAATTGCCGGCAAACTAGTTTTTTGGGGCCTTTCCACCGGTGCAAAGCGTCGGCAAACTGGTTTTTTTGGCCTTTCCACCGGTGCAAGGCGCCGGCAAACTGGTTTTTTTGGCCTTTCCACCGGTGCAAGGCGCCGGCAAACTGGTTTTTTTGGCCTTTCCACCGGTGGAAACCCTTGCCGAAGTCCTTCGTTGGCGAGCGGGCGGCCTGCTATTGCATGGTCGTGATGATGATCGCCCCGTTCGCTCCCTGCGCGCCATAGATGGTCGCCTCTTTCAGGATCTTGATTTCCTTCAGGTCATAAACGCTGAGGGTACTGAGGATGCTCATATCCATTTGAGTGCCATCAACGATGATAAGCGGGTCGTTGCCGCCATAGACAGAGCTGATGCCGCGGATCCGCACGGTGTTGTTCTGCACCTGCACGCCGCTCATCATGCGCAGGAGGCAGAAGATGTCCTGGCAGCGGGAGCGCTCGATCTCCTTTCGGCCCATCGTATTCGAGCTTAGGATCTTGTTGCGTTCCCGCTCGAGGATCTCGCGCAATTCGGGATCGGGCTCATAACGGCGATCGATGTCGAAGCTCACCTTTTTAAGTTGGATATGGAGGTAATTGTAACCGCTGACGGGGATCTTGTAGACGATGTCCGTCTTGGGGGCGAAGAGGTAGAGCGTATCGTTGAGGTTCGCCTCGGTAAACTTGAAGACGCCCTTCCGGTCGGTCTTGACCGTAACTGGATTATCCCGGCCAAGGACAACGGGATAGCGCTTGACCGCTTTCAGTTTCGCGTCGCGCAGGATGCCGATCAGCGTGTCGTTTTGCCCGAAGGCCTGGAGGCTTAGGAGGCAAAGCAAGAGGGATAATAACTGTACTCGTCTCATAATCGATCATGATTTAAGGTATTCCCTACAAATGTAGGAATTTTTAATGGAATAATCGTTTACCTTTGCTCTTGATAATAATAAATTGAAGGAGGAAATCAAGATGAGAATAACGATTATTGGATCCGGAAATATGGGAGGCGCCATCGCCTTGGGTCTGGCGAAAGGTACGATCGTAAAAGCCTCGGACATCACTTGTACGGCCCGTTCGGAGGAGACCCTGGCGCGCCTGAAAGCGGCGAACGCTGCGTTGAACGTCACGACCGACAACCGGGCGGCGGTACGGACGGCCGATTGGGTCATTTTGGCCGTGAAGCCTTGGTTGGTCGAGTCTGTCATCCGTGAGATACGGCCGGCGCTCGACCTTGAGCGACAAGTGATCCTGTCGGTAGCCGCCGGCATTACCCTTGCCCAGCTGGAGGAGTTCCTGTCGAAGCGGAAAATGGATGAGGAGTTGATTGACCCACGGATTATCCGGGTGATGCCGAACACGGCGATAGCGGTAGGCAGCAGCATGACCTTCATTTGCGAGCAGCGGGCGAGACAGGAGGAGATCGACTTGGCCTTGCGCTTGTTCAACGAGCTGGGCCACGCCATGCTGATCGAGGAGAAACAGATGGACGCGGCGATGGCGCTCGCCTCGTGCGGGATCGCCTATGCCTTGCGTTATATCCGGGCGGCGATGGCGGGTGGCGTCGAGCTGGGTATCCGTCCGCGAGAGGCTCAGGAGATTGTCTCCTATACCGTTAAAGGAGCCGCCGACCTGTTGCTAGCGAATGGCTCGCATCCGGAGACGGAGATCGATAAGGTGACGACACCGGGTGGTATCACCATCAAGGGGTTGAACGAGATGGAGGCCGCGGGATTCACCTCGGCTGTTATCCGTGGCTTGAAGGCCAGCAAATGATTGGTAATGTAACCCAGAAGAAATGATACGAAAATGAATCAGGATAGAAGGGATTTTATCAAGAGACTCTCCGCTACGGGCGCTATGATCGGGACTGCCGGTCTTGCCGCTTGTACGCCGGGCGCGGGCCGGCAGGCGATAGGCAATGACGAAGAGGAGCGGATTGAAAGCACGCTGATCGTCCCGAAGGCGCAAGGCCTGAAGATCACGGGTACATTTCTCGACGAGATCTCGCACGATATTCCGCACCAAAATTGGGGAGAGCAGGAGTGGGATTGTGATTTCGCCTACATGAAAGCGATCGGTATTGACACGGTCATCATGATCCGTTCGGGGTACCGGAAGTTCATTACCTATCCTTCGGAATATTTGATGAAGACATTTGGGTGCTATAAGCCTTCGGTCGACCTGCTGGATATGTTTCTCCGGTTGGCCGATAAGTACGGGATGAAGTTCTATTTCGGGTTGTATGACTCAGGAAAATACTGGGACACGGGCGACCTGACATGGGAGATCGACTCGAACAAGTTCGTCATTGAGGAGGTCTGGAAGAAATATGGCCATTACAAGAGTTTTCAGGGGTGGTACCTTTGCCAGGAGATCAGCAGGGCAACAAAGGGAGCCGTGGCGGCGTTCGGTGGTTTGGGCAAGCAATGCAAGGAGGTCTCGGGTGGGCTGCCGACCCTGATCTCGCCTTGGATTGATGGCAAGAAAGCGGTAGATGCCGCCTCGGGTAACCTGACGAAGGAACAGGCGGTCTCTGTTGAGGAGCACGAGCGCGAATGGTCCGAGATCTTTGATGGTATAAAGGGGTATGTGGACGCTTGCGCTTTCCAGGACGGACATATCGACTACGACGAGCTGGATGCCTTTTTCAGTGTCAACAAGCAAATGGCTGATCGGTATGGAATCGAGTGCTGGACCAATGCGGAGTCGTTCGACCGCGACATGCCGATTAAATTCCTGCCGATCAAGTTCGATAAGCTGCGACTGAAACTGGAGGCGGCTGCCCGCCAGCATTACGATAAGGCCATTACTTTTGAGTTCTCTCATTTCATGAGTCCGCAGTCCGCCTACCTTCAGGCCGGTCATCTTTATGATCGCTATAAGGAGTATTTCGAGATCCCTTGACGAATATGAGATAATTCTGGGGAACAAGTGACATTTTGTTCTCGGTTTAGCCCCTTAATGGGTGATTATTTTTATCTTTGGGGTCAGAATAAATAATAAATTATAACAAATAAGTATGAACGAGCAGATAAAACAAATCGCGGAGCGCTTGGTGGGTTTGCGCGACGCCCTAGAGGTCTCGGTCGAGGAGATGGCCAAGACCTGTCATTTGACGCCGGAGCAATACCGCGAGATAGAGAGCGGTAACGTCGATATCTCGGTCAGTATCTTGCACCAGATCTCGCAGACTTATGGCGTGGAGCTGACCACCTTGATGTTTGGCGACGAGCCGAAGATGAGTACCTATTTCATCACCCGTAAGGGCAAGGGTGTCGCCGTGGAGCGTACGAAAGCCTATAAGTACCAATCGTTGGCGGCAGGTTTCGCCGGTCGGCAGGCCGATCCATTCCTGGTAACGGTTCATCCGAAACCAGAAGATGAGCCGATTTATCTCAACTCGCATCCCGGGCAGGAGTATAACCTGGTCCTCAGTGGACGGATGTTGTTACAGATCAACCATAAGGACTTGATCCTGGAGGAGGGCGACAGCATCTATTTCAACTCCGAGTTGCCCCATGGCATGAAGGCCCTGGATGGAGAGAAGGTTTGCTTCTTGGCGATTATCTTATAATAGTTAATGATTTAAGACAATAGGAATACAATGTTAGAAAGGTTTGTAGAACAAACAAAATTTGAGTCATCTGAGGATTTCAAAAAGAATTTGAGGATTAAGGTGCCCGAGAATTTCAACTTTGGTTACGATGTGGTAGACGCATGGGCGGCTGAGGAGCCAGAGAAGCGTGCGCTCTGCTGGACAAATGACCATGGTGAACAC
>USAD01000035.1 GCA_900552415.1 uncultured Parabacteroides sp. | reverse complement strand
TACGGTGGTGTGAGAGGTCGGTAAACATGAAAATAGGAGATAAACACCTATGATTAGTGTTTACCTCCTACTCGATTTATGTCCGTTATCTTATGATTCCTTGATATCCACCTTCAGGTGCAACTCATCAAGCTGTGCGGGATCGAGCACGCCTGGTGCGTCGAGCATCACATCGCGACCAGAGTTGTTCTTCGGGAAAGCGATACAGTCGCGGATTGAATCCAGACCGGCGAAGAGTGATACCCAGCGGTCGAGACCGTATGCCAAACCTCCGTGAGGAGGCGCGCCATACTTGAACGCGTTCATCAGGAAGCCGAACTGCTCTTGAGCACGCTCCTCGGTGAAGCCCAGCAGCTTGAACATCTTGTCTTGCAACTGGCTGTCGTGGATACGGATTGAGCCACCGCCGACCTCAACACCGTTGATCACCATGTCGTAAGCGTTGGCACGTACACGGCCTGGATCGGTATCCAGCAATGGGATATCGTCCGGATTCGGAGAGGTGAACGGATGGTGCATAGCGTAGAAGCGTTGATCCTCCTCGCTCCACTCGAAGAGCGGGAAGTCGATCACCCAAAGGCAAGCGAACTTGTCCTTGTCGCGAAGGCCCAGTTGGTTGCCCATCTCAAGGCGCAACTCGCAAAGCTGCTTGCGGGTTTTCATGGCGTCGTCGCCCGAAAGAATCAGGATCAGGTCGCCCGGCTCGGCGTTGAAAGCCTCTTTCATCTTCTGGAGCGTCTCTTGTCCGTAGAACTTGTCTACGCTTGACTTCACGTGACCGTCGGCCTCGACACGGGCATAGACCATGCCTTTGGCGCCTACTTGCGGACGTTTCACAAACTCCGTCAGTTGATCCAATTGCTTACGGGTGTAAGAAGCGGCACCCTTAGCGCAGATACCTCCGATATAGTTGGCGCTGTCGAATACGCTGAAGCCATATCCCTTCAGGATGTCCATCAACTCGACGAAACGCATGTCGAAACGCAAGTCCGGCTTGTCGCTGCCATAATATTTCATGGCGTCGTGCCATGTCATGCGTGGGAACGCCTCCTTGATCTCGATACCACGGATGGTTTTGAAGAGATGCTTGGCCATACCCTCGAAGAGCTCGAGCACGTCTTCCTGCTCAACGAAGCTCATCTCGCAGTCGATCTGCGTGAACTCCGGCTGGCGGTCAGCACGCAAGTCCTCATCGCGGAAACACTTCACGATCTGGAAATAACGGTCGAATCCGGAAACCATCAGCAACTGCTTCAAGGTCTGAGGTGATTGGGGCAGGGCATAGAACTGACCCGGATTCATGCGTGAAGGCACCACGAAATCGCGTGCGCCCTCAGGTGTCGAGTTGACCAATACAGGCGTCTCCACCTCGAGGAAGCCTTGTTTGTTGAGGTAATCGCGTACCTCGAAAGCCATCTTATGGCGCAACTCCAGGTTTTTGCGAACGCATGAACGGCGCAGGTCCAGATAACGATACTTCATGCGCAGGTCGTCGCCACCATCAGTCTCGTCCTCGATGGTGAAAGGCGGTGTTACCGCCGTGTTGAGGATATTCAGTTCGCTAACGATCAACTCAATGTCTCCTGTTGGGATGTGCGTGTTCTTGCTTGAGCGCTCGCGCACCGTGCCCTTCACCTGGATGACATATTCGCGTCCGAGCTTGTTTGCCTTCTCGCAAAGCTGGGCGTCAATTTCTTGGTTGAAAACCAACTGGGTGATGCCATAACGGTCGCGCAAGTCGACAAATGTCATACCACCCATTTTCCGCGAGCGTTGCACCCATCCGGCCAGTGTTACCACCAAACCTTCATCGGCGAGGCGCAAGTCGCCACATGTCCGAGTTCTATACATGTCAAAAATATAGTTTAGTTAGATAATTTATTTTCGTTCCCGTAATTATGTCGCGAAGATAAGACAAAGCGGACGAAAGTTATTCGATTAATTTACTTTTTTCTTCTCACCGAAAAGCGCGAGTATCTGCTTGCGCTCGCCAGCCAGCCAAAGGATATCGTTTGCCTGCAGGCGGGTATTGGCGGGCGGGTTCATGATGGCTTGTCCATTACGCTCGATACCGATGATCAGGCAATTGCCCATCTCCTTGATACGCGATTGGCTGATGGTTTGTCCATCCCAAGGCGAGGCGGGCTCGATGGCGTACTGCTCGATTGAGAGGAAGTCGCTGGACGTATTCTCCGTCTTGGCCTGATGTTCCTGTTTCTCGGACCGATAGGAGGCACGGGCACGTTCCAATTCCTCGTCGGTACCGACTATGACGATCTTGTCGTATGGGAAGAGCCGCTCATTACCATTAGGAATATTCAGGCGCATATCGCCCCGGATGATGGCGACGATGTTCAGCCCGTAACGTTGCCTGAAGTTGACCTCCTTGAGGGTTTTTCCCAGGAAGCTCAGGTAAGGGGGCAACTCCTGCTCGACAAGGTGCAGTTCATCGAAGGGCAATCGGCCGGCGATCTCTTTCTCGCTCAGCGTAGAG
Organism: uncultured Parabacteroides sp.; assembly: GCA_900552415.1. Taxonomy (GTDB): domain Bacteria; phylum Bacteroidota; class Bacteroidia; order Bacteroidales; family Tannerellaceae; genus Parabacteroides; species Parabacteroides intestinipullorum. The sequence goes on along the minus strand of USAD01000035.1, from coordinate 11,956 downwards.
AGTCTCGTATCGCTCCCGCTGAAATTCTCCAGGAAACGTCGCTCGATGGAGAGTGAGCGCTTACGCAACCCTTTCGAGAAGACTGCCGCCACGATGATGGCGATCGATATCACGAGACCGATACCGGTGGCGACGTTGAAGATATGGCTGATGACCGGCATCAGGATGCTGACGCAGATGATGACCTTGATCAGGATCAACGAGACCAACGGGCCGCGATTATATTTGTTATCGTTCCAAAGCTTCTTGAACTCCGGCGAGTGGTTCTTTTTCATCACGATCGCCCAGAACGAGGGCAACAGGATCGTCAGGATCACCAGCAGGCTAAGCGTTTTGCCTCGCCAGTCGGGCAGGTGGTCCATAATGATGGGCGAGATGTAGGTGAAGAAGATCACGATCGAGAAGACGCAGAAGGTAGCGTAGAGGGCCACCGGGATCATCATCGAACGGATCAGGCTGTGCCAGGCGTTCTTGTGCCGTACGGTATTTGATCCGGAAGTATATCTGGCCAGGAGGATCTTGGTCGAGGTCGGCAACCGTTTGTCAAGGAAATTGTAGGTCGGCTCGGCCAGGCGCATCATGTAAGGCGTCAGGAAAGTCGTGATGACCGAGACGGCCACGATGACAGGGTAGAGGAACGACTCCGTGACCCCAAGTGAGGTACCCAGTGTGGCGATGATGAAGGCGAACTCGCCGACCTGTGTCAACGAGAAGCCGGATTGGACGGCTATCTTCAATGGTTGTCCGGCTACCAGTACGCCGACGCTGCCGAAGAAGCTCTGTCCCACCAATACCAGGAGTGTAAGAACCAGGATAGGTACGAAATAGGCTGTCAGTAACGAGGGATCGATCATCATGCCGACCGAGACGAAGAAGATGGCGCCGAACAGGTCCTTGACCGGTTTTACCAGTCGCTCGATCTTGCTGGCTTGTACGGTCTCTGCCAATAGGGAACCCATGACGAAGGCGCCCAGTGCCGCCGAAAAGCCGGCCTTGACAGCGATCATCACCATCGCCAGGCAGAGACCTAAAGAGATGATCAGCAAGGTCTCGTCGTTCAGGAGTTGTTTGGCCTTCTTCAGGAAGGTCGGGATCAGATAGATGCCAAGGATAGACCAGAAGATAAGGAAGGAGGCCAGCTTAAGAATGCTGTTCAGCATCTCCATGCCCTCCACTTGTTTGCTGACAGCCAGCGTGGAGAGCAACACCATGAGGACGACGCCGACCAGGTCCTCGACCACGAGTATGCCGATGACGACACCGGCGAACTTCTGGTCACGCAGGCCCATCTCGTCGAATGCCTTGAAGACGATCGCTGTCGATGACATGGAGAGCATGCCTCCCAGGAACAGGCTGCTGATGTGCGAGAAGCCCATGGCGTTGCCCGCCGTGTAGCCCACGAGCATCATGCCGGACACGATGATGATGGCCGAGATGACCGCCGTCCCGCCTACGCGCATCAATTTCTTGAAACTGAAGTCGAGACCCATGGCGAACAGGAGGAAGATTATGCCGATTTCCGCCCAGGTCTCGATATTCGCCGGATCCGATACGTTCGGCGTCAAGGGAAAATAGGGCGAGGTGAGGAATCCGGAGAGGATGTACCCCAATATGATCGGTTGATTCAGTTTCTTGAAGATAAGCGTGACGATGCCGGCGATGACCAGGATCAGGGCCAAATCCGAGATGAGAGGTGCTGTTTCAGACATGATGATATTGTTTTTATATGATTCCTTTCTGGTCGCGAAGTTAGGGTTTTAATGGCAAAACTCTTTTCCGAGGCAGAATATTTTGGCTTTTTTGTCGTTTGGTTATCCCTCGTTAATGATGCCTGTTGTGAGGTAATAATAATGCCTATCGTAAAGTCTTAATAATGCCTGTCGTGAGGGGTTAACGATGCCTGTTGTCATGATGTCATGATGCCTATTGTTGGTGAAAGGGGGCCGAAAAGCCCAAATATCTCCAAACTTCCGTTATTTTATCGAAAGGGATATGGCCGAAATGGTTGTAAATCTGTTTTTTTGCTAATTTTGCGCCTGTTATTTCTTACGATATAATTTATGATTCAAGAAAACTTCATTAAGATCTACGAGCAAAGTTTCAAGGAGAATTGGGATTTGCCCGCCTTGACGGATTATGGGAAAAATGTGAGCTTCACGTTTGGCGAGTTGGCCAACGAGATCGCCAGGATCCATTTGTTGTTCGACTCATGCCGTGTCCGGAGGGGCGATAAGGTCGCCTTGGTTGGTAAGGATTGTGCCCGTTGGTGCGTGGCCTATATGGCGACCATCACTTATGGCGCGATCATTGTTCCCATCTTGCAGGACTTTAGCCCGAACGATATTCATCATATTATTAACCATTCGGAATCAAGCTTTCTCTTTGTGAGCGACCGGGTATGGGACTCGCTGGAAGAGGAGAAGATCGAGAACGTACGTGGTGTCTTCTCGTTGTCCGATTTCCGTTGCTTGCACCAGCGGGATGGCGAGAATATCCAGAAGTTCCTGAAGAATCTCGACTCAAAGATGGCCGAGGCTTATCCGCATGGTTTCTCTAGGGAACAGATCCGTTATGCCGAACTGGATAACGATAAGGTTGTCGAGTTGAACTATACCTCGGGTACGACCGGCTTCAGCAAGGGTGTTATGCTGACGGGTAATAACCTGGCGGGAAATGTCGTCTATGCCAAGACACTCGACCTGCTGTTCAAGGGCGAGCGTGAACTCTGTTTCTTGCCATTGGCGCATGCCTACAGCTGCGCGTTCAATTTCCTTGTTCCGATGGCGGTGGGAGCGCATGTTTTCCTGTTGGGCAAAGTGCCCTCGCCGAAGATCCTGTTGCGGGCCTTCGAGGAGGTAAAGCCGAACCTGATCCTGACTGTGCCCTTGATCCTGGAGAAGATCTACAAGAAGATGATCCTGCCCCAGTTGAGCAAGCGGTCGATGCGTCTGGCCTTGAATATCCCGTTGCTCGATTCCCGCATTTATGCCCGTATCCGTGAGAAGCTGACCGACGCCTTGGGAGGACGGTTCCGAGAGGTGATCGTGGGTGGAGCCGCCATGAATCAGGAGGTGGCTGATTTCCTTTATAAGATTAAGTTCCGCTATACGATCGGTTACGGTATGACCGAATGTGGCCCGCTAATCAGTTATGACCATCATTATGATTATGTGCCGGGTTCTTGCGGCCAGGTGCTGAAAGGAATCATGGAGGCACGTATCGACTCGGACAATCCACGTGAGAAGGTGGGTGAGATCCAGGTGCGAGGCGAGAACGTCATGAAAGGTTATTATAAGAACGAGGAGGCGACACAGGCGGTCTTTACGGCGGATGGTTGGCTTAAGACCGGTGACTTGGGTACGCTCGATGAGAATAACCGCTTATACATCCGTGGACGCAGTAAGACCATGATTCTGGGACCAAGCGGACAAAACATCTATCCGGAGGAGATCGAGTCGAAACTGAATAACTTACCCTTCGTGTTGGAGAGCCTGATTGTTGAGAAGGATGGAAAATTGGTTGGTCTGGTTTATCCGGATTATGATACGGTTGATGGCGCGGGGTTGTCGCACGATGATTTACCGGTCATTATGGAGAAAAACCGTGTTGAGCTGAACAAGCTGCTAGCGCCTTACGAGGCGGTAGGGTCGATCCAACTTTATCCGACGGAGTTCGAGAAGACTCCAAAGAAGAGCATCAAGCGTTATCTGTATAGCAATTATTAGTTTAAACCTGTTTTCTGTTTCATCGCAGTGAAAATTCCAATACACTGCGATGGAATTGGAAATATACTGTTATGCGCCTCAACCCGTACTATTGTTGTGATTATTAGGGCAAACGGAATTAATTTCAGAATATTATATAATGCCTTCATAAAAATATTGAAAAAATAGCCCGCTATGTTATACAACATAATTATATAATACATATATTCGCGGTGTTTTAAGAACAAAAGGAAATTATAGACGGTATTTTAAATTAAGGCAAAAATGAAAAAGTTAGTTGCGTTTGCCGCTGTTATCGCGGCAGTTTCTTTCACTTCTTGTGGTAATAAGAACGCTGAGTCAAACAATGCTGTCGCTGAGACAGAGAATGCTGCAGTTGTAGAAGAGCCAGCTGCTGAGGTTGCTCCTGCTGATTCTGCCGCTGTTGAGGTTGCTCCTGCTGATTCTGCTGCTGTTGAGGCAGCTCCTGCTGAGTAATTCTTCTCAAGAAGGGAATTGTTCGGTCTGTATGTGTTGAACATACAGACTTTTTTTTTGTTTTTCATTAAGAAAAGAAATCAAATATAGAAATATGAAGAAAAGGATAACTACTGTTTTTGTCTTGTCGCTGTTCGGATTGGGTGCGATGGCCCAAACTCCGGTGGATACGGCGTTTTACCTTAATAATATAGAGGTGACAGGAAGCCGTTTTGCCGGGATTAGTGGCGGCGAGGTCAAGCGATTGAATGTTGAGCGTAATTTGTCGTCGGTTTCGGTGACGGCAGCCGATGCGTTCAGGCAATTGCCTTCGGTCGTAACCGATATAGAGGGAGGCGTAACTTATCGTGGCTCGAACCGGGTGGGCATGTTGATTGATGGTATTCCTTACGGATTGCTCGAGGAATATAGTGGCGATGTGCTGATCCAGTTGCCTGCGTTGTTCTTTAACCGGATAGCCTTGAGCGCTTATCCTTCGATCTCGTTGGTGCCGGATGGCGATGCGGGTGTGATGGGTTTGGAATCGTCGGTTTCGGGCGACTCTCCTTTGACCGTGACCTTGGGAGGCGGCTGGCACGAGCGTTATAATGCCGGCGCTGTCTTGAACCTGAATCCGGGCAAGTTCCATATTGTAGCCAAATATAATTATAGGAAGGAGTTTCGTGACCGGACTTACAGTAAGCAGACCATTAATAAGCAGACACAGACCTCGATGAATAACAACGCTTCCGCCCGGCCAGATGTGCACATGGCCGATTTAAGGATCGGTTATGATCTCTCGGACAAGGATCTGATCTCTGTTTATGGCTTGTATCACCTGATGGATTACTCACGGTATGGGCGGATCGATAATCAGGTGCTCAATGCCCAGGGGGATTTGATGAAACATGTGATCCGGAACCGTTATAACGACCAGCGGCAGGAGGCTTTTGCGGCCGAGGCCCGTTGGGAGCATCGCTTCAATGAGCGGGCCATGCTTTATGCGACGTTCAATTTCAATAACTTCGATTACGACGAGGATAACGATTTCAAAAACGAGAATCCGCAAAACGGCAAGATTGTCGCTGAGGATAATCATCAACCAGACGAAACGGCAGTATTACTGGACATTGGGCTATCGCCAGCGCTTTGATGAGGGGTGGCGCCTGGAAGCGGGCTATATTGGCCGTACGAAGGAGGAATTGTATGATACTGACGTGAATGCCAAGACGGATGGTGTTTGGGGACCGACCAACTCGAAATGTTATGATTACGTGTATAACCGTTATCTTAACCTGCTTTTTGCTTCTGTGGGTAAAAATTGGGAGAACGGCTGGGACGCGGAGATCGGTTTTCAGGCGGAACTGAACCGACAGGTTATGGACGAGTACAGTCCTTTATGGGAAACTCGTGATGAGTCGGACAACAATCGTTTCCATTTCTATCCTCGTGCCCGGGTAGCTTATCAGGCGAGTGGCAAAAGCCGTTGGACATTAGGTTATCAGCAGCGTGTCAACCGGCCGACTGGAGCAAACTTGAGCTCGTTTGTTGATCAGAGCGACGCGACACACATTATCGCCGGCAATCCTGCCCTGAAAGATGAGTTTGTCCATACGTTGGAGTTGGGTTATGAGTTGGCATTGCCCGGTTTCCGCCTGACGCCTTCTATTTATTATCGTAACCGGAGCAACCGGATTATGGAGGTCGCGACACAGGTGGACGATCAAACCATCTGGCAGAAGCAAAACGTGGGTAACAGTCAGAGTGTCGGTGTTGATGTGGCTGCCAATTGGCGGCCGGTCAAATGGATGACGGTCGGTTTGGCGGGTGATCTTTATCGGGATGAGATCGATGGTCGCACGGTCGGGTACGGTGAGAAGAAGTCGATGTGGTGTGGTGACGTGAAGGCCAACCTGAATTTCAGTATCACGCCGACTACCGAGTTACAGCTGGATGGTTTCTTTATTTCCGACCAGCTGACGGCTCAAGGAAAGATCAACAGCCGTTATACCGTGAATGCCGGTATCTCGCAATATTTCCTGGATCGGAAGTTATGCGCCAACTTGAGCGTCAATAACCTGTTCGACTCACTTGAGGAGACGACCATTATCGACACGCCCGACTTGCAGATGACTCAGCATCGTAACCGGGACGCTTGTGTCGCTTGGTTGACTTTGACCTATAGCCTTTAATCGTTGGAGCGGTAGAGCGTCAGCCAAACTTGCCCGAGGGATAGGCTCTTTATGGGTGTCCATTCTCCGGAGTTTAGGTTATCGATACGCTCGTCGCTCCAGTTGTAGATATTTGAATAGATGAGATAGCGCCGCTTCTCTCCGTCGACGGAGGCGAAGTGGCGTTCGTCGTTTGTAGCGTCTAGATCGCCAAAACGGCCACGCAGGGGAAAATCGGTAGCGACCTCCTCGGGCTGGATATTTTCCTGTTCGAGGTAATGGATCATCTCTTGTCTTAATGGGTAATAGGGCAGGTGTGCCAATGTGCAATCCCAAGGTTTGGAAAGCCGTTCGGGATAAGGCCAGAAATGCCCGCTAATCAGGACTAAACCCATGACGACGAAAGAGAGGGAAACGCGTCGTTTCGGTTCTGCCGGATGCTCTAACATTAAAACTGTAGTCAGGATCAGCAGGATGTAAGGAACCAGGAAATAACGATTCCCAAAGGGGTTGCTGAAGGGTAAGGTGACACAAGCCAGCGTAAGCAGTGTCGTGAGCAGGGCGATGGGGAAGAGGGCTGAGCCTGCCTTGCGGAGCGATACGGTAAGTCCGTTTCGCCAAAGGGCAATTCCCAGGAAGATCCAGACAATGATACGGCCGGAATCGAGCATGGAACGTCCGAGTCCCGCGATGTTGCGGAAGAATGGGCCGATACCTACCAGTTGGCGGTGTTCGGCGTAGGCGAAGCCAGGCGCATATCCGAAATAGCCACACTCGATCTTCCGGTAGATGAGCCAGGCGGCGATCAGGAGCAATGCCGGAATGAAAGGTACGATCGCTTTAGTGAAAGATGTCTTCAGGCTGTTTTCCTGAAGATACCATCCGATCCAATAGGCCAGTCCGATCCCTGCGCAGACCACGATCCCTCGGACGCTGACTAATACCAGGCACGAGGCGAATAGAAGCAATAAGGTGGGACGGCGGTCGAGGATCGCGTTGAGGCAACCCAACGCGAAAAAGCACAGGAGCACGTCGGGTGAGAGCGAGAGCAATTGTGTGAGGGTCGCCGGCTCGAGCAGAACCAGGAGTGTGATCCAGCCCGCTCGTCGGGGCGAGATCCGCCGGGCCAGTTGATGGACCTGGAGGATCACGCCGACGGCGAAGAGCGTGATGGAGAGGTGAGCGACCCATAGCTCACGACCAAGCAGTTGCCAAAGTGTCGCCAGATAGAGATGCGCCAAAGGAGGCTCGGCTACCATATCGGGAGGATAGACGAACGATTGGAAACCGTGCGCCAGCAGGTAAGTCGCCGGTTTGGAATAACCGGCGATACTGTCCCAAAAGAAACAATTCCCGAATGTGAGTCCCTTGGCGATCAGGAACAACACGATGACAACCCATTTGCTCATAAGTCAACTGTTTAACGGACTTCGGTCAACTCGATGACACGGCTATTCATCGGGTTGGTCGTGAATGCGTCGATGCCTACCTTCATCAGGAAGTCGCCACTGAAAACCTGTCCGTTGCTTTCGAGAGAGGATTGGTCGCCTGGTATCAGGTTGATCTCTTCCACACGGTAACGCTTGTCCGGATCCAATCCTTGCGGGCGAATCGGGAACAGTTTCTCTCCGAAACGTGGATGGATATCATAAGCAAAGAGCACGGCCTTGGATTGATCTTTGGCGACGTGTGTCACAGCCATGTGATTTCCTTCATAAGGTGATACCAGACGATAGAGATCGCCATCGAGAATCACCGGTTTCAGCCGTTTGTAGTTGGCGACAGCCTGTTGGCAATAGGCCAGTTCATTAGCCGAAAGGTCTTTCAGGCTGATGTCGAATCCCATCTTGCACATCATCGCTACCTCCGTGCGGAATTTGATGCTGGCATTTTTATTCCAGCTTGTCACGTGCGCGCACATAGTCTTGGCCGGGAAGAACTGGGAGAAGCCCCATTGGATGTAAAGCCGCTCAACAGGATCCGTATTGTCACTGCACCAGAATTCCGTGAAATATTTCAAGGCCTCGTAATCGCAGCGGGCACCTCCGCCTGAGCAAAGCATGATTGGCAGGTTGGGATATTTCTCCGCTACACGACGGAAGACATTATAGACACCCCGTACGTGGTCGATGTAAAGCTGTTGCTGCTTCTCTCCTAGGTAAGGCGAGTAGATGTTGGTGATCGGGCTGTTGCAATCCCATTTGAAGAAGGCAAGATTCGGATTCTCAGTCATCAGTTTGTCGACTACACCGAACGCATAATCCTGTACTTCCGGATTGCTCATGTCGAGAACCAATTGGTTACGGTAGTAGTAAGTCTCCCGGTTGGGCAAATGGATGGCCCAATCCGGATGCTTCTCGAACAGTTCGCTCTTGGGGTTGACCATTTCCGGCTCGATCCAGATGCCGAACTTTACGCCAGCCTTTTCCGCCGATTCCACCAGGTGAGGAACACCATTCGGTAATTTGCTGCGGGTTACCTCCCAGTCGCCCAGACCTGCCTTGTCGTCCTTTCTGGGGTATTTGTTGGCGAACCAGCCGTCGTCGAGCAAGAAGAGATCAACACCCAGCTCCTTGGCTTCGAACATCAGCTCCTCCAGCTTTTTCTCGTCGAAGTTAAAGCCGGTCGCTTCCCAGTTATTTAATAAGGTATAACGGTCGCCTTGTCCGTTCTTTACCTGGTAGGCACGGGCCCAGTCGTGCAGGTCACGGCTCGCTTTGCCTGTTCCCTCGTCGCTGAGAGTGAAGATGAATTCCGGTGTCACGAAGGTCTCGTTGGGTTGCAACTCATAATTGGACGCGTAGGGGTTGATACCTGAGAGGACACGCAGGTTCCCGGCGTTGTCTACCTCAAAGGTGAAACGGAAATTACCCGTCCAGCCGATTGTACCTAACAGTACGTCGCCTTCGTTCTCATGGGCAGGCGCTCCAAGTCCCAATTCAAAGAAGGGGGAGACATGCATGGCGGCTCTCGATCCCAATTTTGTGTCGAGTATCTTTTTCCCGTAATGCAATTCTTGTGTGCTCATCTGGACCTCTTTCGCCCAATCGCCACTAAACTCTGTCAAGTGATATTCCGGGCAGGCGAAATAGAGCATGTTTGAGGCATAACGAGCGAGGCTGACCGGCTTTTTCTCGGAGTGGCTGATCTCAGTCCAGGTCTTGATGACATTCTCTTTCCCATAGCTGACATAATGCAGTTTGGCCTCGACGGGATAGACCTCGTCTTTCAGTGTGATAACCGTCTCATGGACATTCGGATCGTTGCTGTTGGTCTCGCTGGAGACATATTTGAGGACGGAGGTCAGGTTACCGTCGTTATGCTCAACGGCTAGGGCCGGCTCGAAATAGTCTTCCCAGCCAGAGGCGGGATACACTTCCCAGCCACGTGTCGTGACGCTTCCGTCGGTCGCGGCCTTGACGTTCCATTTGAGGTGCTTGAGATCTTGATCATCACGTAGCTTGTCGCCCAGGTAGCTCTGGTAGAGTCGGCCGTTTGGGGCAACTTGCAGGATCAAATCGGTCTCGTTGGTCGAGATCCGTATGATTTCAGGATCGGAGGCGTTGGCGCTTCCGATAGCGGCGCCCAACAGGAGGGAACCGATCAAAAATGCTTTCATCATGGTATTCGGATTAAAATGTTTATTACATGGAAAAGGTGGAAAGTGAGGGCGACAGCTGTTGTCGCTCCTAAGCTTTCCACCCTTTCATTTCAGTTATTCCTTTGGAATTAATTGTTCTCTTTCAAGATAACGTCGTGAGCGCCACCTTCCACGATACTGGTTGAGGAAACCAAGGTGATCTTGGCATTCTTCTGCAGGTCGGGGATTGTGATGGAACCACAGCTGCACATCGTAGCGATGATCTTGCCCAGTGTAACGTTGAGGTTGTCTTTCATCTTACCCGCATAAGGTACATAACTGTCGACACCTTCCTCGAACTTCAGGGCCTCGCTGCCGCCCATGTCGTAGCGTTGCCAGTTCTTCGCACGGTTAGAGCCTTCACCCCAGTATTCCTTAACGAAGCTGTTACCGATTTTCAGTTTTTTCGTAGGAGACTCGTCGAAGCGGGCGAAATAACGACCCATCATCAGGAAGTCAGCGCCCATTGCCAGGGCCAAAACCATGTGATAGTCGTGAACCAGACCACCATCGCTACAGATAGGCACATAAATACCTGTCTTCTCGAAGTAAGCGTCACGAGCACGAGCCACGTCGATCAGAGCGGTCGCTTGTCCGCGGCCGATACCCTTTTGCTCGCGAGTGATACAGATAGAGCCGCCGCCAATACCTACCTTGACGAAATCAGCGCCTGCCTCAACCAGGTAGTTGAAACCCTCTTGGTCTACACCGTTACCCGCACCTACCAGGACCTTGTCACCATAGTTGTCCTTGATCCAGCGCAATGTATCGTATTGCCACTCTGAGTAACCGTCTGAAGAGTCGATACAAACGACATCAACGCCCGCCTCAACCAAGGCCGGTACACGCTGTTGGTAATCACGAGTGTTGATACCAGCGCCAACCAACAGTTTCTTGTCACTGCCTGACAACTCTTTCGGGTTCTCACGATGGCTGTCGTAATCCTTGCGGAATACGAAATATTGTAAATTCTGGTCTTTATCAATGATGGGCAAGGTATTCAAGCGATGCTCATAAATGATCTGGTTAGCCTCTTTCAAGGTGATACCCAGCTCACCGACGATCAGTTTCGAGAACGGAGTCATGAACTCTTTTACCTTCATGTCCAATGGATCCTTCTCCAGGCGATAGTCACGGCTGGTGACCATACCGAGCAATTTGCCGTTTGGCGTACCATCTTCGGTGATACCGATCGTGGAGTGCTCAGTTTTTTTAACCAGATCCAAGACATCCGCCAATGTGTTCTCCGGAGTCAGGTTGGAGTCACTGATAACGAATCCAGCCTTGAATTTCTTGACCTTGCGTACCATTTCCGCTTGGCTTTCGATCGGCTGTGAGCCAAAGATAAACGATAATCCGCCATTACGCGCCAACTCGATCGCCAATTTGGGGCCGGAGACAGACTGCATGATCGCGGATACGAAAGGAATATTCAACTCGATGGCGGGTTTTTCGCCAGCCTTAAATTTTACGAGAGGAGTTTTCAGGGAGACATTTGTCGGGATGCAAGCTTTGGTTGTCAAACCTGGGATAAGCAAATACTCGCCGAAAGTTCTCGATACATCATTCAAATAGACTGCCATAGACTTATTATTTACTTTGGTACGTGTTTAATGTCGCGAATTTAGTAAAATATCGCTATTTATCGTTATTCTTGCGGGATCTTTATTTGTGGATTCGTGCTCATCGTTCCGTTTAATGATGGGAAGCAGGTAGCGTCATTGTCCTTATCTTCCAGTAATCGTTTCCGCCATAGGGTTCTGTTGGTGTGCCTTCCAGTTCGCTAGGGCTGTTTTCTTGCTTGAGTTCGCGTAGCAGTATTCGCAAAGGTGAGGGCAGGTGTTGTATTGTCCAATATCTTTGGCGGCGACGCAGCCGCACATGGGCCTTTGGCCCAGATCTTTCTTGTAGTTGCGGATGAGATCGCTATCGGAGGTTAACCGGGCGATCAGGTCGCCGTCGAT
>USAD01000034.1 GCA_900552415.1 uncultured Parabacteroides sp. | reverse complement strand
ACTAATTTCATATTACCACCATCTATTCTTAATTATTTATTTTAACTTCTTTATATATATCACTTTTTGACATATTTCTTTCCTTGCAACCTTTTTTATTGCTTCTTTTTCAGTTAAACCATCTTCCATATACATATTAACATGCTCTTTTATAGTAATATCATCAAATGAAGAAGAAACAACATCTGACAGCGGCAGCACTAGCCTTGCTACTCCTGTCCGCTTGCGGTAGCGATAAGCCCAAATACCCTTTTCAGGATCCAGACCTGCCTGTGGAGCAACGGGTAGATAACCTGCTCTCGCTCCTGACACCTGAAGAGAAGGTCGGGCAAATGATGAATACCACGCCCGCGATCGAGCGACTTGGTATTCCACCTTACGATTGGTGGAATGAGGCCCTGCATGGCGTAGCCCGTGCTGGACGTGCGACCGTCTTTCCGCAAGCGATCGCCCTGGCCGCCACATTCGATGACCAAGAGGTGCTCCGCACCTTTACGATGGTCAGCGATGAGGCTCGCGCCAAATATCATCAATACCAAAAAGACAAGGAATACGATCGCTATAAGGGCTTGACCTTCTGGACGCCCAACATCAATATATTCCGTGATCCCCGTTGGGGCCGCGGCATGGAGACTTATGGCGAGGATCCTTATTTGACGGAACGCATGGGCGTGGCCGTTACAAAAGGACTTCAAGGTGATGATCCTCAATATTTCAAGACGCATGCCTGCGCCAAGCATTTTGCCGTGCACAGCGGTCCGGAATGGAATCGCCATGAGTTCGACGTGACAGTAACTCCGCGCGATCTTTACGAGACCTATCTGCCCGCATTCGAGGCTCTGGTCAAGGAGGCCAATGTGCAGGAGGTCATGTGCGCCTACAACCGTTACGAGGGCAAGCCCTGTTGCAGTAGCGATAAATTGCTAATCGACATTCTCCGTAACAGCTGGGGATATCAGCATATCATTCTCTCCGATTGTGGAGCGATCAACGACTTCTGGGAACGTGATCCCAACACGCCACGGCACGAGACGCACCCTGATGCGGCTTCAGCCTCGGTCGACGCTGTCTTGAGCGGAACGGACTTGGAGTGCGGCAACAGTTATAATGCCTTGATCGAGGCTTTAAAAGCCGGGAAAATCCAGGAGGAGCAGCTCGACAAATCGTTGCGCCGCCTCTTGAAAGGACGATTCGAATTGGGAATGTTTGATCCGGACGAGCGAGTGCCTTTCTCGAAGATTCCATACAGCGTAGTCGAAAGTCCCGAACATGTCGATCAGGCGCTTAACATGGCTCGCAAGAGTATCGTCTTGCTGAAGAACCAGAACAATCTCTTGCCCTTAAGCAAAGAGATCAAGAAGATCACGGTAGTTGGTCCTAACGCAGCCGACTCGACCATGCTGTGGGCCAATTATAACGGTTTCCCAACGCACACGACTACCATCTTGGAAGGTATCCGTGAGAAGGTGCCCAATGCGGAGGTCATCTATGAGCTGGGTTGTAACCATGCGGCCGATTATGTCATGACTGATCTGGGCGGCCACATCACATCCGCAGCCGGTGAGGGCTTCGCCTCCGAATTCTTCAATAACACCGAGTTCAAGGGCGAACCTGCTTATAAAGGATTGGCTCGTGAATTGCATTACACCACGGGCGGCAATACCCAATTCGCGCCCAACGTCAACCTGACCGACTTTACTGCCCGGTTCACGGGCGAATTCACCTCGCCTGTTGACGGAACTATCGAACTGGAGCTTTCTGGCAACGATGGTATCCGCCTCTACGTGGCCGACGAGAAGGTGATCGACGTTTGGGGCAATGAGTATGGTGCCTCAAAGACTTATCTATTGAAGGCCAAGAAGGGCGAGAAATATCCTATCAAGATCGAGTACATGCAGCGCATTGGCAGCGCCGACCTGAACTTCTCGATCGGCGTCAGGACGCCAGTCGATTATGCGGCAACCGCCCAAAAGGCGAAAGAGGCGGATGTGATCGTCTTCGTCGGTGGTATCTCACCTCGTTTGGAGGGTGAGGAGATGCCGGTCAATGTCGAGGGCTTCCGCAAAGGTGACCGTACCAACATCGAATTGCCTAAGGTTCAGAAAGAGATGATCAAGGCTTTAGTGGCGACAGGCAAACCTGTCGTTTACGTAGTCTGCACGGGTAGCGCGCTGGCTTTGAACTGGGAGAACGATCACGTGGGCGCCATTGTCAACGCCTGGTATGGTGGCCAAGAGGGTGGCACGGCCGTGGCGGATGTACTCTTCGGCGACTACAACCCGTCGGGACGCCTGCCTATCACCTTCTATAAGTCGGTGACGCAGATCCCCGATTTCGAGGATTACAGCATGAAGGGACGTACCTATCGTTTCATGACGGAGAAACCGCTTTATCCTTTTGGTTATGGTTTGAGCTACACGACATTTGAATACGGCGACGCACGATTGTCTAAAAACGAGATCAAGCCCGACGAGGAGGTAACCCTGACACTCGAGATCGCGAACAAGGGCCAACGTGACGGCGACGAGGTCGCTCAAGTCTACGTGAAGAACCCCAACGATCCGGAAGGTCCGATTAAGGCATTGAAGGCATTCAAACGGGTCAACATCAAATCTGGGGAGAAACAGGCTGTCGAGATCCATCTACCGGCCAAGTCTTTCCAGTCGTTCAACGACAAGACACAAACCATGGAAGTTCGTCCTGGCCAATATGAGATCCTTTACGGAGGCTCGTCAGACGACAGGCAATTGAAATCCATCAAATTGGAAATCAAGAATTGACCATGCGTATGAGAACAGCGTTATTTGATTTCGACGGCGTGATCGCCGACACCGAACCGCTTTACGACCGATATTGGAACGAGGCCGCCGAACGTTACGGCCTCGGCATTCCCAATTTCGTCGATCTGATCAAAGGAACGACTCTCCCGGACCTGATGGCGAAATATTTCGGTGACCGCTCGGAAACTTTCCGCCAGACGGTCATCCAGGAGTGCCTCGCCTTCGAGGAACAGATGGACTTTCCACTCGTGCCCGGCGTGATCGATTTCATCCGCTTATTGAGGGACAACGGGATCCAAACCGGTCTCGTGACCAGCTCTGAAGACCGGAAGATGGAAAGGGCTTATCGCTTGCTGGGCATTCGTGACCTGTTCGATACGGTCGTCACCGCCGATCGTATCACCCGCGGCAAACCCGACCCGATGTGTTATAGGCTGGCGGCACAAGACTTGAATGAGAAACCCGCAAATTGCCTGGTCTTCGAGGATTCCCTCAACGGTATCCGCTCGGCGACCGATGCGGGATCGCAAGTCGTCGGCCTGAGCACAAGTAATCCACCCGAGGTCCTGAAGCCGCTCACGATCGCGGTCATTCCCGACTTCGAAGGGTTGACAATCCAGGATTTTGACGCTTGGTACGATCAAGGAATGATCAAGGCCTGAGCATAACCTCAAGAGCCCTGTCGCTTATCGATTAATAAAGCTTCCTTTTTTCCGGGAACACTATTGTTGATATACGGCAGGGGCTCCTTAAGGGAAAAAGAACTAAATAATTAGATTAATATCATGGAAAAAGAGAAAGAGGAAAAAATAAGCAGCTTGCCCGAGAACGCGTATCGGGAGTTAAAAGCGGGTGAGCAATATCACCCGATCATGTCGCCCAACCGGCAATATCCTGAGGTCTCCGCCTGGTCCGTCTTCTGGGGATTGGTCATGGCGGTTGTCTTCAGCGCCGCCGCGGCCTATCTGGGCCTGAAGGTGGGGCAAGTATTCGAGGCGGCCATCCCCATCGCGATCATCGCGGTCGGCCTGTCGAACGCCTTCAGGCGCAAGAACGCCCTGGGCGAGAACGTCATCATCCAATCGATTGGCGCCAGCAGTGGCGTCATTGTCGCCGGCGCGATCTTTACACTGCCGGCACTTTATATCCTCCAGGATAAATATCCGGAAATTACGATCAACTTCTTCGAGGTGTTCATGAGTTCCCTTTTGGGCGGTATTCTGGGCATCCTTCTGCTCATCCCCTTCCGTAAATATTTTGTGTCGGACATGCACGGCAAGTATCCTTTCCCCGAGGCAACCGCCACGACACAAGTGCTGGTATCGGGCGAGAAGGGCGGCAACCAGGCGAAACCCTTGATCCTGGCGGGCCTTATCGGTGGCCTTTACGACTTCATCGTCGCCTCGTTGGGCTGGTGGAGCGAGACAATCAGCACACGGCTGGTCGGCGCCGGCGAACTGTTGGCCGAAAAGGCGAAGGTTGTCCTGAAAGTCAATACCGGCGCTGCCGTACTGGGTTTGGGTTACATCATCGGACTCAAGTACTCATTGATCATCTGTGCCGGCTCATTCCTGGTCTGGCTGATCATTATTCCGGCCTTGTCGCTTCTGTTCGGATCGGAAGTACTTACGTTGGGCAACGCCGCCATCACTACGACCGTTGGTAGCATGAGTCCCGAGGAGATCTTTACGACTTACGCCCGCCATATCGGTATTGGTGGCATCGCTACGGCCGGTATCATCGGTATTATCAGGTCGTGGGATATCATTCGTGGTGCAGTTGGTCTGGCCGCCAAAGAGCTCAAGGGCAAGGAAGGTTCCAGCGCGACAACCGCTGTTCGCACCCAGAGAGACCTGTCGATGAAGATCATCATGATCGGCATCGCGGCGACCCTCATCGTCACCTTCCTCTTCTTCCAGTTTGGTGTGCTTCACAATTGGTTCCATGCCATCATCGGCCTTCTTTTGGTTGGCGTGATCGCGTTCCTGTTCACGACCGTGGCAGCCAATGCCATCGCGATCGTCGGAACTAACCCCGTCTCGGGTATGACCCTGATGACATTGATCCTGGCCTCAATCATTCTGGTCGCTGTCGGCCTCAACGGCCCGGCTGGCATGGTCTCTGCCCTAATCATCGGCGGCGTAGTCTGTACGGCGCTTTCGATGGCAGGCGGATTCATTACCGACCTCAAGATCGGCTATTGGCTGGGCAGCACACCGGCCAAACAGCAGGGATGGAAATTCCTCGGTACACTCGTTTCGGCAGCGACTGTCGGAGGTGTCATCCTGATCCTGAATCAGACTTACGGTTTCACCAGTGGCCAACTGGCGGCCCCACAAGCGAACGCTATGGCGGCGGTTATCGAGCCGTTGATGAGCGGATCGGGCGCGCCTTGGGTACTTTACGCGATAGGTGCCATCCTGGCTGTCCTGCTTAACTTCTTCAAGGTACCGGCCCTGGCTTTTGCCTTGGGAATGTTTATTCCTATCGAACTGAATACGCCCCTGTTGATCGGTGGTGCCATCAGCTGGTACGTCGGTAGCCGGAGCAAGGATCAGGCCCTGAACAACGCCCGCCTGGAAAAAGGAACCCTCCTAGCTTCTGGATTCATCGCCGGCGGCGCCTTGATGGGTGTTGTCAGCGCGGCATTACGCTTTGGTGGTATCGACCTGATGAATGAGGCATGGGCCGGAAGCAAAGGCGCTGAATGTGTCGCTATCGTGGTCTACCTACTCTTGATTTTCTATCTTGGATACAGTTCAATAAAAACCGAAAAAGAAAAATAATCCCATGGAAGCACCTATCATCAATGTTGGCATATTAACCCAAAAAGCGCTCTCTTTTGATTTCTGCCCCGAATACGTGCAGACTGAGAGCGATCAATTCCTGAAGGGCGAACAAAGAGCGCTTCTCGTGAACGACAAGATTGTCTTCAACGGGAAACTCTACGATGAGCTTTATTTCGAACCGACCTCACCTGAGGCCTTCTTCGAATTGAAAGGCGTCACGATCGGTGTTGATTTCCATTGGCAACGCCAGGAAGACCAACGCTTCAAAGGCGCATTAAAACTCTTGGCAACGCATGACGGGATCGTCGCCATCAACCAGATCGATCTCGAGGAGTACCTGACCAGCGTCATCTCGTCGGAGATGAGCGCCAATGCCTCGAAAGAGCTGCTGAAGGCACACGCCGTGATCTCGCGTAGCTGGCTACTGGCCCAGATCGAGAAAAAATATCATTTGGGACAGGCCGAAGCGAGCCGCCCGGCAAGTCTTCAACAAGATAAGGACAGTCTCATCCGCTGGTATGACCGCGAGGACCATACGCTGTTCGATGTCTGCGCCGACGACCATTGCCAGCGCTACCAAGGCATCTCACGGGCCTCGAACCCAACGGTCGTGGAGGCAATCAACGAGACACGGGGTGAGATCCTTACCTACGCCGACCAAATCTGCGACGCTCGCTTCTCTAAGTGTTGCGGAGGCGTTACCGAGACATTCGAGAACTGCTGGGAACCAGTCCATCACGATTACCTTGTGGCCCTGCGTGATGATGAACGGCATGATTTTCCCGACCTGACACAAGAAGAGAACGCACGAGCTTGGATTACCTCCTCGCCCACCGCATTCTGCAACACCAACGATCAGGCAATCCTATCGCAAGTGTTGAATAATTATGACCAAGAAACCGCCGATTTCTACCGCTGGGAAGTAAGCTACACGCAAGATGAGCTTTCTGAACTGATCGCCCGCAAGACTCGTATCGACTTTGGCGAGATCATAGACCTGGTCCCTGTCGAACGTGGCACCTCAGGTCGTTTGGTCCGCTTGCGCATTGTCGGTACCAAGCGCTCGATGACCATTGGAAAAGAACTGGAGATCCGACGTGCCCTGTCGGAGAGCCATCTCTACAGCTCCGCTTTTATCGTTGAGAAAGAGGGTGATCCCAAGCTCCCCGATCGTTTCACCTTAAAAGGTGCCGGATGGGGACACGGTGTCGGCCTCTGCCAAATCGGCGCGGCAGTCATGGGAGCGAAAGGTTATGACTACCAAGCCATCCTTACCCATTATTTTCCAAATGCGGCCATAGAACGTCGATATTAACTGGATAAAAGGAAATGAACAGTCAGGAGTCAACCTCAAGATCAAATTTGATCTCGGTTGACTCCTGATTTTTTTATTATCAAAAAATAGAATCATACCAAGAATCCATCTACTTTACATGACAAATTCAGCACTTTTATCACAAAATAGCGAATTAACTCAATTTAACCTGAATGTAAATAAACATCAATATATTTTATAACTCTGTGATAAGCAATATCTAAAACACAATTTAACATTCAAAAACGACGTTAGAAACGACAAAAACGACGCAATTTTTCAACAAATAAAATAAAAGAAAAGAAAAAGAAAAGGAAATAAAAGAAAAGAAAAGAAAACAAAAGAAAACATTATCTTAGGGAGAGGGAGTATCGCACGTATGCGCGAGGAGAACGCTCGACTTGAGAAATGGAAAAAAGAAATGTTGGAAGACAAGGATTGGTGCGCCACACTGGTGCGTTTCTCCGGAAATGATGCGGGCCACTTTTCCCCCGCCCAGCGCCGCCTCTATATGCCCGAGGAGGCCCGCCAGGCGATCATCAACAGCAAGGCGATGGCCTGGCTCCTGAAGCGCGAGTTCGACACCATGACCGAGCTCCGCTTCGACGACGAGGGGGCGCGGATGGCGGCGTGAGGAGGCGCAAAAGCGGGAAAACAGGTGGATGACGCAGACGAGCCCTGAAACGCGAAGTGATTTCGCATTCGCGGTAAATTCGCGACAAATTCGCGACAAATTTAGCGAAAACAACCCGGAAAAACGCCCCAAAAAGGCACCACAAGAGCCAAAAACACACGAAAAAAGGGGCTAGATTCAGCATCTAACCCCTTGATTATCAGATTGAGCGGTAGGCGAGGCTCGAACTCGTGACCCTCAGCTTGGGAAGCTGATGCTCTACCAACTGAGCTACTACCGCATTTCGTTTACGCCGGCAAAGATACACAAATATTTCTTTTTTGCTATTTTTGCGTGAAAATATTTTCAATAAGACAACAAATGGAAAAATTAGTATTGATAAAAGTCGGAGGTAAAATCGTTGAGGAAGAGAATACTTTACGACAATTATTGAAAGATTTCGCGGCCATTGAGGGCCATAAGGTTTTAGTTCACGGAGGCGGGCGCTCCGCCACTAAATTAGCCGCCGAACTGGGTGTCGAGACGAAGATGGTCAACGGACGGCGCATCACAGACGCTGATATGCTGAGGATCGTGACGATGGTCTACGGCGGGCTTGTCAACAAGAACATCGTGGCCAAGCTCCAGGCCCTGGGCGTGAATGCCTTAGGACTGACAGGAGCGGACATGAACCTGATCCGTTCAGAGAAAAGGCCTGTCAAGGAGGTGGATTATGGCTATGTTGGCGACGTCAAGGAGGTTAACGCCGAATTATTGGCGGGCTTGATCAAGCAAGGCATCGTCCCGATCCTGGCCCCACTGACACACGACAAGGAGGGCCATCTACTGAATACCAACGCCGATACCATCGCGGGCGAGGCGGCCAAGGCGCTCGCTAAATATTTTGAGGTCACCTTGATGTTCTGTTTCGAGAAGAAAGGCGTCTTAATGGACGAGAACGATGACGAGAGCGTTATCCCGGAAATTGATCGGGAAGCCTTCAAGAAATATGTGGACGAGGGCATTATCCAGGGAGGCATGATCCCTAAACTGGAGAACGCCTTTCAGGCGATCGACGCGGGCGTGAGACGGGTTGTCATTACCCAGGCCTCAGAGATCAATAATGGAACAGGTACTATCGTATCTTAATCACATATTTAAGGAAAGATGAGCGATCAAAAATTTGACGAGGCGCCACTCCTGGTGATCGACCAGGCGGTCACCCGATTGCCTGAGCTCCGTTTCCGGCAACCTGTCCGCTGGGAAATAAAGAAAGGTGAGCAATGGGCCATCGTTGGACCGAACGGCGCCGGGAAGACACTCCTGGCCGATTTGGCGCAAAGTAAATTCGCCCTGAAAGAGGGCTCCGTCCGATACGCGGATAACGCGAGAGCCAGCCAATTCATCAAGAGCATCGCCTTCAAGGATATCTATTCGCTGGCCGACTGCAGGAACAGCTATTATCAACAACGCTGGCACTCGACGGAAATAGACGAGATGCCGTTGGTTGCCGACCTGCTGGCGGAGTTCGAGGAATTGGCAGATTTCCATAAGATCCTGAACCTGTTCCACATCGAGGAGCTGTTGCCCAAACACCTGATCTTCCTGTCGAGTGGCGAGCTCCGGAAATTCCTGGTCATACGAGCGCTTTTGAGCAAGCCACGTATCCTTATCCTCGACAACCCTTTCATTGGCCTGGACGCGCCCTCGCGCGAGTTGCTTGTCGAGATGCTGAGCCTGATGAACCAATTGGAGGGCACGCAGGTCGTCTTGCTCCTCTCCAACCCGCTGGATATACCGGAAATGATCACCCATATCCAACCCGTCATCGACCGGGAACTCCTGCCCGTGATGAGCAGGAAGGCCTTTCTGGACGACCAGTCCCTGATTACCCGCCTTTTCCCCACGGAACGCGACGATTGGGACTTTGACCACCTGAAGTTGCCGGTCGACGAGCATAAGGCGCCCTCCACCCATGAGGTCACTTTGCGGATGGAGCATGTCCAGATTAAATATGGCAGCCGGACCATCCTGAAAGACCTGGATTGGGAAATCAAGAATGGAGAGAAATGGGCCCTCTTCGGACCGAACGGGGCGGGTAAATCGACCCTGTTAAGCCTTGTCTACGCGGACAATCCACAATCCTACGCGAATACGTTTTATCTCTTCGACCGGAAAAGGGGCTCCGGAGAGAGCATCTGGGAAATCAAGCGCCGCATCGGATACGTCTCGCCGGAGATGCATCTCTATTATCAGGAGAATGTACCGACGCTGCGCATTGTCGGGTCCGGATTTTTCGATTCCGTCGGCCTGTTCCGGAAATGCACGCCCGAGCAGGAAGAGATCGCCCTCGAGTGGATGAAAGTGTTTGGCATCGGCCACCTGCGTGACCGGCTGTTCCTCACCCTCTCC
Source organism: uncultured Parabacteroides sp. (assembly GCA_900552415.1). Classification (GTDB taxonomy): domain Bacteria; phylum Bacteroidota; class Bacteroidia; order Bacteroidales; family Tannerellaceae; genus Parabacteroides; species Parabacteroides intestinipullorum. Next base: position 4,706 of record USAD01000034.1, on the reverse strand, counting down.
TCGGGAGAGCAGCGACTGGCCCTCCTGGCCCGGGCATTCGTCAAGGATCCGGACTTGATCATTTTGGATGAGCCGTTGCACGGACTTGACGTAAGCAACAAGAAACTGGCGGCAGAGATCGTGGAACGTTTCTGCTCACGTCCGGGCAAGACCTTGATTTACGTCACGCACTATCCGCATGAGCTGCCCAAATGCGTCGACCGGAGATTTGAGCTGGTCAAGCACAAATGACAAGTAAAGATGTCAAAAAGTAAGCAATATTGGCTACATAACATAGCATACGGGCCATACAGCTTTCAATAAGACATAAAAACTTGTTATTTAACATATAATTCAGCCAATAATTTTGGCTATTTATTTTTGAAAAGTGAATTAAATATCCGACTTTTGTTACATGATGAATCAACCATTAGCAGAGCGATTGAGACCCCGCACGTTGGACGAGTTTATCGGCCAAAGTCACTTAGTTGGTCCAGGGGCTGTCTTGAGGAAAATGATCGATGCCGGGCGCGTCCCTTCCATTATATTATGGGGGCCGCCGGGAGTTGGTAAAACAACCTTGGCGCAAATTATCTCCCATAAGCTGGAGACTCCGTTTTACACGTTAAGCGCCATCAGCTCGGGAGTAAAGGACGTGCGCGACGTGATCGAGAAGGCCAAGAGCAACCGCTTTTTCAATACGGTCTCACCGATCCTGTTTATTGACGAGATTCATCGGTTCAGCAAATCGCAGCAAGACTCACTGCTAAACGCTGTAGAGACAGGGGTAGTGACCTTGATTGGCGCGACAACCGAGAACCCCTCGTTCGAGGTGATCCGGCCTCTATTGTCGAGATGCCAGGTCTATGTCCTGAAATCGCTGGAAAAGGCCGATTTGCTGAAATTGCTGGAGCGGGCGATAACAACGGACGAGGTCCTGAAGGGGAAAAAGATCAAACTGACGGAGACGGATGCCCTGTTGCGTTATTCGGGGGGCGACGCCAGAAAACTCTTGAACATCCTGGAGCTGGTTATCGCCGGTGAGGAACGCGACGATATCGAGATCCTCGACAAGAAGGTCGTTGAGCGGTTGCAGGAGAATCCGCTTGCCTACGACAAGGGTGGCGAGATGCATTACGACATCATCTCCGCTTTTATCAAGTCGATACGGGGAAGCGATCCGGACGCCGCGATCTATTGGCTGGCCCGTATGGTCGCGGGTGGCGAGGACCCGGAATTTATCGCCCGGCGATTGGTGATCTCCGCCTCCGAGGATATCGGCCTGGCCAATCCGAACGCGCTCCTGCTGGCGAACGCCTGTTTTGAGACCCTGCGAAAGATCGGATGGCCCGAAGGTCGCATTGTCCTGGCGGAAACGACGGTTTACCTGGCGTGCAGCCCCAAGAGCAACTCGGCCTATAAGGCGATCAACGACGCGCTCGCCCTGGTGGAACGTACCGGCAATTTGCCCGTGCCGTTGCATTTGCGGAACGCGCCGACGAAATTGATGGCGGAGCTGAACTACGGGAAGGAATACAAATATGCCCATGATTATGAGAACCATTTCGTCGAGCAGGATTACCTGCCTCCCGAGATCAAGGGGCAACGCATTTGGCAAGGGCAGGAAAACCCTTCTGAGCACAAGCTCATTGAGCAGATGAGGCGTTTGTGGGGCGACCGGTTCTCCAAGTAACGGAAAGAAACAGCCCATTGACAAAAATGAGCTTTTTCTTGAAATTATCGGACATATTTGTCGTGTTGTAAGAAATAATTGTTACATTAGTCGCCTGTTTTGATAAAGAACAGTGACTATAATAAATAATAATCTAAAATATCATTAGACATGAAGAAGCACAATTTTTATGCGGGACCATCTATCTTGAGTGAGTACACAATCAAGAATACAGCCGCGGCTGTAGAGAATTTCGCGGGAATGGGTTTATCCCTTCTTGAGATTTCCCATAGAAGTAAAGAGTTTGTAGCCGTCAATGATGAGGCTCGTGCGTTAATCAAGGAACTGCTTGATATCCCGGCGGGTTATGAAGTTGTTTTCCTGGGTGGCGGTGCCAGCATGCAGTTCTGTATGGTTCCTTATAACTTGTTGAACAAGAAGGCCTCTTATCTTGATACGGGAACTTGGGCATCCAAGGCGATCAAGGAAGCTAAATTGTTCGGCGAGGTCGACGTGGTCGCTTCATCTAAGGATAAGAATTACACCTATATCCCAAAGGACTTCAAGGTCGCTGAGGATTCTGATTATTTCCACTTTACGACAAATAACACGATCTACGGAACAGAGCTGCGCCAGGATCCGGATCTGAACGTCCGCCTGGTTGCCGACATGTCGTCCGATATTTTCTCTCGTCCGATAGATGTCTCCAAATACGATATCATCTATGCGGGTGCGCAAAAGAACCTGGCTCCCGCGGGTGTTACCCTGGCGATTGTCCGTGTGGACGCTTTAGGCCATGTAGAGCGTCCGATCCCGACCATGTTGTCATACAAGACACATATCGATAAGGACTCGATGTTCAATACGCCTCCCGTATTGCCGATCTTCTCCGCTTTGCAGACATTGAAATGGTATAAAGAGCAAGGTGGTATCGCCGCCATGGAAAAGAAGGACAAGGAGAACGCCGCTATCCTGTATGACGAGATCGATCGCAACAAGTTGTTCCGCGGGACAGCCGTGCCGGAGGATCGCTCGATCATGAACGTCTGCTTCGTCATGAACGACGAATACAAGGAGCTGGAGGACGAGTTCAACAAATTCGCCTCAGCGGCCGGAATGGTCGGCATCAAGGGTCACCGCTCGGTTGGCGGTTTCCGCGCTTCCCTCTACAACGCGATGCCGAAGAGCAGCGTTGAGGCACTGGTCGCTTGCATGAAAGAGTTCGAACGCTTACACTAATAAAGATAGGAGGAGATTATTATGGCAAAGATATTGGTCGCGACAGAGAAACCTTTTGCCGCAGTAGCCGTAAAAGGCATCCGTGAGGTGGTAGAAGGCGCGGGAATGGAATTGGCGTTGCTCGAGAAATATACGGAAAAGGCGCAACTGCTGGAGGCCGTAAAAGAGGCTGATGCCCTGATCATCCGAAGCGATAAGGTGGACGAGGAGGTCTTAGCGGCCGCTCCCAACCTCAAGATCGTGGTTCGGGCCGGCGCGGGTTATGACAATGTGGATCTGGCCGCCGCTACCGCCCATCAGGTTTGCGTCATGAATACGCCGGGACAAAACTCGAATGCCGTGGCGGAGCTCGTCTTCGGTATGCTGGTCTATGGCGTTCGCAATTTCTATAACGGGACATCCGGCTCGGAATTGAAAGGAAAGACATTAGGTATCCTGGCCTATGGCAACGTGGGACGCAACGTAGCCCGCATCGCGAAAGGTTTCGGCATGGAGGTTTACGCTTACGACGCGTTCTGCCCCGCCGAGGCGATCGAGGCGGACGGTGTCAAGGCGGTTGGCTCGACTGCCGAGCTCTTCAAATGCTGCCAGATCGTTTCTCTCCACATCCCGGCAACCCCTGAGACCAAGGGCTCTATCAACCATGAGTTGATCTGCTCGATGCCGAAGGGCGCTATCCTGGTCAACACCGCCCGCAAGGAGGTGATCGACGAGGCCGGCCTGCTTCAGGCGATGACCGATCGTCCGGACCTGAAGTACCTGACGGACATCATGCCCGCGGCGCACGCCGAACTGGCCGAGAAATTCGCCGGCCGCTATTTCAGCACGCCTAAGAAGATGGGCGCGCAGACAGCCGAAGCGAATATCAACGCCGGAATCGCCGCCGCAAAACAGATCGTGGACTTCCTGGTCAACGGCAACGAGAAATTCCGGGTGAACAAATAATTATTTTATCCTTTAGATCAGAATATTATGGCAATTATAAAACCTTTTAGGGGGCTTCGGCCCCCTAAAGACCTGGTTGAGCAGGTCGCCTCGCGTCCTTACGATGTCCTGAACTCGGAGGAGGCCCGGCAAGAGGCAGGCGATAATGAGAAATCGCTTTATCATATCATCCGCCCGGAGATCGATTTCCCGGTTGGGACAGATGAGCATGATCCCGCCGTTTACCTGAAAGCGGCCGATAACTTCAAGAAGTTCCAGGAAAAAGGCTGGCTGGTGCAAGACGACAAGCCCTGTTATTACGTCTACGCGCAGACCATGAACGGCAAGACGCAATACGGCCTTGTGGTGGGCGCCTACGTCCCGGACTATATGAACGGCGTGATCAAGAAGCATGAGCTGACCCGCCGCGACAAGGAGGAGGACCGCATGAAGCATGTCCGCGTAAACAACGCGAATATCGAGCCCGTCTTCTTCGCTTATCCGGACAATGAGGAGATTGACCAAATCGTGGCGAAATATACCGCCCGCAAACCGGAATACGACTTCATCGCTCCGCTGGATGGCTTCGGCCATACGTTTTGGGTGATCGACGACGACGCGGACATTGACCGGATCACCGGATTGTTCGCCCAGATGCCCGCCCTTTATATCGCGGACGGCCATCACCGCTCGGCAGCGGCCGCCCTGGTAGGCGCCGAGAAGGCGACCCAGAATCCGAACCACAAGGGAGACGAGGAATACAACTATTTCATGGCGGTCTGCTTCCCGGCCAACCAGCTGACGATTATTGACTATAACCGTGTGGTGAAAGACCTGAACGGCCTGACGGATGAGGCTTTCCTCGAGAAATTGGCGGAGAATTTCATCGTCG
>USAD01000033.1 GCA_900552415.1 uncultured Parabacteroides sp. | reverse complement strand
ATAAGTTCCGCTTTGGCGGCTATGGCGAGGTGCTCGCCAATTTCATGGATTATGGGACGAACCGTTTCTATGGAGGGAACAGTGGCAACACGAAAGAACGGCGAAACGCCATCTCAATTCCTCGTATGATTCTCGCATTCGATTATAAGTTCAATTCTCAATGGATATTGGGAGCCGAGATCGAGTTTGAGGCAGGCGGTACTGGAACAGCCTACGAGATCGAGAATACCGAGAACGGCGAATATGAGACCGAGGTGGAAAAGGGAGGCGAAGTGGCCCTCGAGCAATTTCATATCACCCGGCTGATCCATCCGGCTTTCAATGTGCGAGCGGGACACATTATCGTGCCGGTCGGCCTGACAAACGAGCATCATGAGCCGATCAACTTTTTCGGTACCTCACGCCCCGAAGGTGAGACGACGATCTTGCCTTCCACATGGCATGAGACCGGAATCGAATTCTTTGGTATATTCGGAGGTGATTATACTCGTTTTAGTTATCAGGCGCAGATTGTTGCAGGGTTGAATGCTAATGGATTTGAGCGTGACACATGGGTGGCCGCCGGGAAGCAAGGATTCTTCGAGACGGATAATTTTACCTCGCCTGCTTATGTGGGCCGTCTAAATTATGAGGGCGTTCCGGGCCTGAAGGTTGGTGGTTCGGTTTACTATTGTGTTGATGCGGGAGCTAACTCGGATAAATCGCAAACCTACAAGAGTATCGGTAAGATTCCGGTGCGGATCTATACGGCCGATTTCCAGTATAAGAATAAGTTCGTAACTGCTCGGGGCAATATGATCTATGGCGATTTGGGCAACTCAGAGAAGTTGACGGAGGTGAACAATCGCCTCTCGAACCTTTCACCCTACAGCAAGACGGGGCCGATCGCTAGGAACGCTGTCAGTTATGGTGCCGAACTGGGTATCAACTTGCGTTCGCTCCTCGGTGATAACAAACGGGTGCCGGTGATCTATCCTTTTGCCCGATATGAGTATTACAACTCGCAGGAAAAAGGCGAGGGTAAACTGACGATGGATAAACGTTGTCAGGTTGGTATGTGGACGGCGGGCGCGAATTGGTATGCGTTGCCCAACTTGGTGGTGAAGGCGGACTATACGACCCGTCGTATCGGAGGCGGTCAGTATAACAGCGAGAACGAGTTCAGCCTGGCGATCGCTTACATCGGTTGGTTCTTAAGTAAATAATGAGGCTAGTATTAATTTTAATCCATTAAAATCATGAAGAAAAATTACTTTTTGGGCGCCATCATGGCGTTTGGTTTGGCCTTTTCGATGGGCTCATGTTCTGATGATCCGGATCCTGTGGATAATACGGATACAACGGTAGAAGCGAAAGATATCGAGTACACTTCCGAGAATGCGGCGGCTTGGGGCAACTACATGTATAATGTTGCGAACTTGTTAAAGAAAGATGCGGCAGACCTTTATGGTTACTGGAACGAGGATTATAATGGCGAGGCTTTCGCGACCACCTTTAAGTCGCATAACAAGGCGCCTTATACCAGCGCGATCAGTTGTGTGCAGGAGATCATCGAGAAGTGTGCCGAGATCGCCAATGAGGTTGGTGTCGCCAAAATCGGCGAGCCTTACGACTTCTATCAGGCTGGCAAGACGGAAGAAGCGCTCTACGCTGTTGAGTCATGGTACAGTTGGCATTCGAGGGACGACTATACCAATAACATCTGGTCTATCCGCAATTGCTATTTCGGAAAGGTTGATGATAATGATAAGGACGATGAAGGCGATATCGCCGAGAACTCTATTTCAGCGTTGATCGCCTCTGTGGATCCGGAGATGGACGCCGCGATGCGGAAAGCGATCCAGGATGCGGCCGACGCTATTCAGGCCATCCCGCAACCTTTCCGTAATAATATCAATAGCAACGAATCGAAAGCCGCGATGGAGGCTTGCTCTGTCTTGGAAGAGGCTTTGACCAATATGAGCGCTTACGTTCAGAGCCAATTCTCCTCAGCGGAATACGACAGCCGTTTAGATGCGATTGTCGCTCAATATGTGGATTACGTGGTGCTTCCGACTTATAAATCCTTACAGGAAGGCAATGAGAGTCTGTTCAATGCCGTGTCGGCTTTCCGCTCGAACCCGAGCAACGAGGCTTTTCAGAAAGCATGCGACGCTTGGCTGGTCGCTCGCGAGCCGTGGGAGAAGAGTGAGGGTTTCCTGTTCGGTCCGGTCGACTCGGAGGGTTTGGATCCCAATATGGATAGCTGGCCGTTGGACCAAAACGCGATCGTACAAATCCTGGAGTCCGGTAATTTCGATAACATCGAGTGGGGTGAAGGTGATAGCGAAGAAACAGTAACCGCTGCTCAGAATGTCCGTGGCTACCACACGTTGGAGTTCTTGCTGTTCAAAGATGGCGAGCCTCGTAAGGTAGAGTGATCGGACGTCGGCTATTAGTCGGACTGGATAAGGAAAGTTGCCTTGAGGGTATCGCAAATAGGCGATGTCCTTGAGGTTGCTGAACGGAATGAAATATGTTAAAACAATATCTGTTATGGGGCGAATACAATTATTATTAGCGACGGTCCTGCTGTTGTCTTTGGCAGCGTGCGAGAAAGAGGGATTGGATATGGATGATGTGGTTGTACCAGACAATTATGCCTTGTCGGCCGGGACATCTACCATCTTCTTAAACTCGTCAGTTGCCTACGACTCGGAGGCGGATTGGGTGACGGGTAGTTATCTCAGCCGTTTTATCAGCGGAGATGGACTGTACGACGATGTGAGAACAAGTGATAATAATGCGACGACCGGTGGTTTAGGGCCCGTTTATGCCGGTTACTCGTGTGGCAGTTGCCATCGCAATGCCGGACGGACGAAACCGACCTTATGGAGCGAGGGTGGATCCGGAAGCTATGGCTTTTCCTCAATGTTAATCTATATCTCCCGGAAGAATGGAGCGCAATTCCGTGAGTATGGGCGTGTCCTTCACGACCAAGCGATCTATGGTGTTGAGCCGGAGGGAAAACTGTCGGTGGAATATACTTACCAAACTTTCTCTTTTCCGGATGGAGAAACTTATGAACTGTGTAAGCCAACTTATAAGATTACGGAATGGTATGCCGATAGTATCGCTCCTGAGGACCTGTTTTGTTCGGTACGCATTCCGCTGCGCCACGTCGGTATGGGGCAGATGATGGCGCTCGACCGGAACGAGATCGAAGCGCTCGCCGCCAAGAGTAACTATCCGGAATATGGCATCAGTGGACGCTGTAATTACATTTCCGAGCGAGGTGTTACGCAATTGGGCCTTTCAGGAAATAAGGCTCAGCATGCGGACTTGACGGTCGAGCTGGGCTTTTCGAGCGATATGGGCGTGACGAACAGCCGATATCCGGAGGAGATCTGCGAGGGGCAGGCGCAGGTGAATCAGGGCAGCATGATGGGGCTCTCCTATGCCCAACTGGACATCTCAACCGAGGACATGGAGGATGTGGATCTTTATATGCAGAGCTTGGGTGTTCCGGCCCGTCGGAATGTCAATGACCCGCAAGTGATCCGTGGAGAACAGAAGTTTTATGAGGCGAAATGTCATCTCTGCCATGTATCAACTTTGCATACTCGTGTCGGTGGTTCTGTCTTGCTGAATAATACTCGTTTACCTTGGTTGGGTGGGCAGACGATCCATCCCTATTCCGACTACCTGTTGCACGATATGGGTTCCGAAATTATGGGTGTAGGGCTTAACGATAATTACGTGAGTGGCTTGGCTCGGGGAAATGAATGGCGTACGACACCACTTTGGGGCATTGGCCTTCAGGAAAAGGTGAATGGCCATACCTATTTCCTGCACGATGGTCGTGCCCGCAATTTGGTGGAGGCGATCATGTGGCACGGTGGCGAGGGTGAGGCCTCCAAGAACCTGTTTAAGAATATGACGAAAGAGGATCGCGACGCGGTAATCGCCTTCCTGAATTCCTTGTAAGGGATAAGATGATAATACGATTTACTTAAGGATAGAATATTATGATAAGACATTATATAGCGATTGTTTTGGCCGGTTTGCTCTTGCCTCTGACACTGAAGGCACAAACCGACGATTTTGAGAATGGCGTGGTCTCAATGGCCGGGAAAGAGGGTTTCACCATTGGGACCAAGAAAGGTGATTTCATCTTCAAGCCCTATATGTTGGTACAGACAAGCGCCAACTTCAATTATTACGATGACGAGGGACTTGATCCTGCCTATAATCAGGACAATGTCCACAGCTCCGGTTTTTCTGTGCCCTATGCGATCTTGGGCTTTACGGGAAAGGCTTTCGGTAAGGTGACGTTTAATCTTTCTATCAACGCAGCCGCCACGGGTGGGGCGATCCTCCAGCAAGCTTGGTTTGACGTGAAACTGCGTGAGACTTTTGCTATCCGGGTCGGCAAGTTCAAGACGCCGTTTACGCATGCCTACCTGACAACCTTGGGTGAGACTCTGATGCCGGTTATGCCGGTCTCGCTGACCTCGTCGGTCATTATGCCCTATTCCTTGAATGCGGTAACGCCAAATATCGGTACGGGCTTTGATCTGGGTGTTGAGGTGCATGGTTTGGTGAAGGATCGTTTCGGATATGAGGTCGGCATCTTTAATGGAACGGGTAGTTCCGTGAATACGGCGACCAAGACTTTCAGTGATGATTGGCATATTCCCTCCTTGCTTTATGCGGGTCGGGTGACTTATATGCCGAAGGGTGCGATGCCCGCGACGCAAGGTAATCCGAATCTGTTGAAAGAGGATAAACTGTTGTTCGGACTCTCAACCTCGTTGAATGTGGAGAGCGAGAACGAAAGTACAAATGATTTCCGGGCAGGCGCCGAATTCGCCATGTTACGCCATCGGCTCTATTTGGGAGCGGAGATTTATTATATGAACGTTGGGTTTACGGAACGGCAGAAGATTGACGAGACCTATAACTATTTAGGTGGTTACGTACAAGGAGGTTATTTCGTGTTGGATCGTCTGCAGGCGACTGCCCGTTATGATTTCTTCAATCGTAATGGCATCGATAAGGATGGTTTCCTCAACATGCCGGCGGTTGGTTTCAACTATTTCTTCAAGGGATGCAACCTGAAACTCCAGGCGATGTATCAGTTTATCGGCCGGACAGGCCATGCGACCCAGTTGGATCGAGACAACGATGACCTTGGTTTGGCGATGCATTCCGGGACGGTTTTATTGCAATATACTTTCTAAGGATCCTATAATATGTTTCGAACAGCTATTTCTATCTTAATTTTGTCTATATTTAGCCTGTTTTCTTGCGACGACGGGAAAATCTACGACCAGAAGGAGACGGTTCCAGCGGAGGGAAGTTGCCTGAGGTTGTCCGCAAAGATTATGGGAATAGACCAATGGCCATCGAAATACAGCGTGGTGGTCGCTGGCTTTTCGGAGAATGACTATGCGACTATCTCGAAAGGAATCACTGGAACAGCGGCCGACGGTTCGGTTGAGGTGGTCTTGGGTGGCATACCGGAAACAGTCTCACGGGTTGAGATCTGCGTGATCAATCGTTTGCGGGAACGAATCGTGAGCTTTTATTCGACCGACTTTGAACCTCAAAGGGATACGGTCGTTTTGGAGGCAGGGACAATTGATGCGGGCATGTTCAACAGTATTCAGGCGGAGGTGTTCGATCGTTCCTGCACGGGCTGTCATGGCGAGAGCACGGAAGCTGCCGCTGGACTTCATCTGACCGCGGGTAAAAGTTATGGACAGTTGGTCGGAAAGAAGGCCGATTTGTCGGAAGAGGAACTTTCGTTAGTCGAGCCGGGTGACGCCGGGAACAGTTTCCTGATGACGGTTTTACGTGAGGATATTGTTCGTTTCAACCATACGGATATCATCACTTCGTATGAGTTGTTGGATATGATTGAAGATTGGATTGATAATGGTGCTAAAGAATAAGATTGTAGAAGAGTAGAGAATATGGATTTTTTCAGGAAGGAATATGCCGATAAGGCGGTTGAGGCGTGCGTGACCTCCTTTCGTGTGGAGGACGGCGTGACGGAATATCAAGTTCTGTTGACGATGAAGGAGCCGGCAATGTCTTTTGTTGAGCAGTTAAGGAATATACAACAGGTCTATCAGGAATTGGTGGCGGAAGAGTTGCCGGGTGATGCCGTGGCGGTTTTCCGGCGTTACTTCTTGAGCGATGCGGCCAACCAGTCGGATCGGGTGATGTCGTGGGAATGCGAGAACGCCTTTTGTGCCTTGTCCGTCGTTCAACAGGCACCCTTAAATGGAACGAAGGTGGCCATGTGGACCTATTTGCAGACCGGGATGGTCGCGGAGAGAACCGAAAGAGGATTGTGGAAAGTATCTCATGGAAGCTATGGCCATTATTGGTTGGGAGGCGCTTTCAATAAGGCGATCAACTCGGAATATCAGACTCGTCTTCTGATGAATGATTACGTCATGAGTCTTTTGGAAGAGGGCTGTAAGTTGTCTGAGAATTGCTTGCGTACCTGGCTTTTCGTGCAGAATGTCGACGTGAATTACGCTGGTGTGGTAAAGGCGCGTCGGGAGGCCTTTATCACGCAGGGACTGACGGAGAAGACACATTACATCGCCAGTACAGGCATTGGTGGGCGGCATGCCGATCCGGAAGTGCTGGTTCAGATGGACGCTTATGCGGTGAAGGGTTTGCGAGAAGGGCAGGTCCGTTATCTTTATGCGCCGACGCACTTGAACCCGACCTATGAGTATGGCGTGACGTTCGAGCGGGGCGTGGCTATCGAATATGGAGACCGTAAGCATATCTTTATATCCGGGACGGCCAGCATCAACAACCGGGGTGAGATTCTTCATCCCGGCGACGTGATCAGCCAGGCACGCCGTATGATGGAGAATATAGAGACTCTTTTGGTAGAGGCGGGTGCCGGGCTCGAAGATATTGTTCAATCGGTAACCTACTTGCGTGATCCGGCCGATTATCATGTGGTCCGCGAGTTCATGGCGACTCGTTATCCTTGGATGTCGAACTTGATCGTGCTTGCGCCGGTCTGTCGACCAGGGTGGTTGATCGAGACGGAATGTATCGCGATGGTGGAGGCAAGCGGCAACGACTTCGCGCCGCTTTGATTCGCCGGGCTCCTGTCTGGGAGTGCTTTGTGTTGAATTTGGAATAGAAACTTGGAAATGATGGAAAATAGTGTATCTTTGGTGGGAAAAACAATCAATAAATCCCGAAAGCAAAGATTTATGTATAAGAAGGGCATCTATAAGGAGACGGATAAGATGAGCGACCTGATCTGCGATAACTATCCGATGGTCTTGGTCATGAGCCGGTTCGGCATCGCGCTGGGCTTTGGTGAGAAGAACATTGGCGAGGTTTGCCGGATGAGCGGCGTCGATCCTTATACGTTCCTGACCGTGGTCAATTTCCTGGCGGACGAGGACATCACGCCGGAGCATGATGTGCGTAAGCTGTCGGTCGACGACCTGATCAAGTATCTGCACAACGCCCACGATTATTTCCTGAATTTCCGTTTTCCGCATATCCGTCGGAAGTTGGTTGAGGCGATCTCGAACTGCCCGGACGATGTGGCGTTCGTGATCCGCCGCTTCTTCGATGAGTATGCCGAGGAGGTAAACAAGCATATGCAATATGAGGAACGGGTCGTATTCCCGTATGTGAAGGGCCTGCTTAGGGGCGAGCGTAATGATAAGTATAACATATCCATTTTCCGTAAGCGTCACGATCAGGTCGAGATGAAGATCACGGAGCTTAAGAATATCCTGATCAAGTATTATCCGGGTGCGGGCGGTTACCTGTTGAACAGCGTCTTGTTTGATATTTTCACGACAGCTGAGGATTTGGCGACCCATACTCGTGTGGAGGATGATCTGTTTATCCCGACGATCCTGGCATTGGAGCAATAATGATCTTTGGTTATGAGTATGAACCTGAAAATAGCGATCGCGGAACCTTCGCCTATTGTCCGTTATGGCATGGAATCTCTCTTGAAGCATCTGCCGGGCCTCAAGGTGCAGCTGATCGAGATCGCCTTGGGCGATGCGCTGGTCGACTCGTTGCGGATGCACAGGCCCGACGTGCTGATCATCAACCCGATCCTGTTGGGGTTAAAGTCCGTGCGTCATTTGCGGGAGGAGGCGGGATGCGCTGATACGCGTTGCCTCGCCTTGGTCACGACCTTGCTGGACCAAGGAGCGTTGAGCCTTTATGATGAGGTGGTGACGTTGTACGACGATACCGACGACGTGCGGCGCAAACTGGAAAAACCGGCTGTAGAGGGCGAGGAAGATGATGAACCGCAAGGCGACGAGCAGCAAACGCTCAGCGCCCGCGAGAAGGAGATCGTCGTTTGCGTCGTCAAGGGCATGACGAACCGAGAGATCGCCGACCAGCTTTTCCTCTCTACCCATACGGTCATCACTCACCGGCGTAACATCGCCCGTAAGTTACAGATCCATTCGGCGAGTGGCTTGACGGTCTACGCGATCGTCAACAAGCTGGTCGAGCTGGGTGATATCAAGCAATAAGCGGTTTCAACCGTTCGAGCAACTCTTCGCCCAAAGCGCTTTTCTCCTCGATATGTCTCAAGACGGCCTGTACGAATGGGTTGCTCTCGAAGTCGCCCCGGACCTGCTCGAAGTCCAGTCGCTTGGCTTTCGGGTCACCGTCCGCACCGAAGCCGGTCATCGAGGAGAGCGAGAACTCTTTCTTGGCGTCCTCGTAGACCATCCGGTCGAGCCCGACGACCGATTCTTTCCATTGATGGACAATCCGGACGATGTCGGACGCCGTTATCCTCAACGGGTCGAGCCCGTAAAAATCCAACATCTTTTGGTAAGCCCAAGTCCATTCGTAAGTATAATAGTTCCGGTGCATCTCCTCAAAACGGGCGTGCAGCTGGTCCACGTGGGTGATCCGTTCTTCCTCGATATCAGCGATCAGTCGCTCAATCTCACTTTTGGGGGCGATCAGTCCGGCAATGTCTACCCATTCGCCACTGCCTATAGACGTATCGGGCAGCAGGCGTTTACGGATCTCCTGGTCGCTCTTGAAATGGATCTCCTCCAGCCGCTTGATCACGGAGTTGCCCAGGAATTTATGGATGGCGATCTCGTAGAAACGGATGCCGTTGCGCAACGACGAGTTCTTGATCTTCGCGCTCTGGTAGGCGTAGGTTTCCGAGGTTTCGCCTGAGACTTTTTGCAGCTCTTTCAGGATCTCACGCCCCTTCATCATCTTTTGGATCGTGTATGGGCTGAGCAGATTGTAATTGATCTGGTCCAATTTATGCGGATCGTGCCGCCCGTCTCGTTTGGGCCATTTCTGCGCGTCACGAATCGTGCCGACGCTTCGCAGGTTGACGCCCGGGATGAGATAGGTGGTGTTTTGTTCCTCGATCAAGTAGGAGAAGGGCAGGTCGCTCGTGTCGGGATGGTTCACGTGTCGGCCCATGACGAGCGAGAAGGCACCGATACGGGCAGGCCAGAGAATGTAGGAGTCGGAGCTGGTCTTGGCGCCCCGCTCGAGCGCGCCCTGGTGAATCGGTCCCAGTTTATACATGTGGTTACTCTGGTTTGAGCCGGAGCCGGCGTTCATGAAGGAGAACATGCCGGCGATCAGGAGGGTCGACTTATGGTGTGTCACGGTGAATGGACCGGCGAAGATCGCGCAGGCCTCGCCATTCTCGCCCTGGCAATTGCTGAAGAACAGAGAGTCGGAGGCGGAGTAGTGATGCCCCAAGTGGCACGCTTGCCCGACGAAACAGCGGGTCAGAGTGGTGCCGTCCTCAACGGAGGTACCGCTCGAGATGATGAAGTCGTCACAAATCACGCCATGGCCGATGTGTACGGGATCGAATTGGTTGCTGTTGATCGTTCCGTTCTTCAGGCGCCCGGTGCCCTCAATCTGGCAATAATCGCCGATACGCATATTCTTGATGTAACCGGTATTGACGATCTGTACGTGATGACCGATAGAGCCCATGTTGGATGTATTCTCTTCGGTATAGCGGGAAATGATTCGCTTGAGGTTCTCGATCAGCTTCGGGCGATGGCGATAGAGACCAAGCATATAGGCTTGGTGAGCGGAAAGGCGGTCGTGGATCGGCACCTCGCGGCCACCGGTCTCGTTCAGTATCGAGACCTCAACATTGTTTCCGAACGACGTGTCCCGATCTACCAGGATAATATCCACGTTCTCTATCAGCGTGTGGTCGCCAATACGGTAGTTGGCGATGTAATTCTTGATGTTCTCGATCAGGCAGTTGTCGCCGATCTCCACGTTGTGCAGGTAGGCTTCTCGGATACCGGCATGCTTACGGATGCCACCCGGCAAGGAAAATTTCTCGTCGAACGCGCCCAGCCGGATAGGCCCGCTGAACTGGGTTTGTGAGATGTAATGGGCATTGAAACGGTCCGCGACCAAGATCTCGTCCCACGAGCTGGCCGAACAACCCTGCCGGCGCAACTGGTCGATCTCGTCTGGGGTAAGTGCTCGATAATTTCGCATATTGATAATCATTATTCAAGTTAGAGGCGCAAATATATCTATTTTGTTCGTATTGACGAGGTGATGATGATATTTTTGTGTAGAAATATCGCTGTATGCTTTCTTATTGCTTTTTGGAAAAGCTTAGAGATGGAAAGAGATGGTGAAATGGAAAATACAGTGCCTTGGATTGGTTGACGAATGGGGATAAATGTCGCTTTAGGTTTCTTTAGGGAGCCGTAGGATCCATTTTAGGTAAGGTCAAAATTTTGTCCGAAGGAAATGTGGATTTTGTCCGAAGGAAATTCCATTTTCTTTCGGAGAAAAATTCTTTTTCTTTCGGACAAAAAAATGGGCCATTACGGTCCATTTTTAGTTACACTGCAGTGAATTTTTCAATACACTGCAGTGTAATTGAAAATACACTGTTATGCGCCCATTTTATACAATAGTACGTGTCGCCTTTCACGAACGTATGTGTCGGTTCACACGAGCGGTCGTGAGGGGCGACATGTACGTATGTGTATCCCTACACGTACTATTGTCTATTTTTTATAATCCCAATTCCACCTGGAAACGGAATTCCCAGCGGTTGTAGGGAAGGAGTGCCTCGTTTTGGTGATTGTAGGAAGCGTCCGCCTGCACCTTCAGGCTGTGGCCGATCAGGTATTTAGTGACGGCTACGGTCGTTTGGTTATAGTTCTTGTAGCCTACCAGCTCACGTACCTCTTTCTTTGGGAAAAGGGTGGAGTTACGCAGGGCGATCTCCCATTTCTTGGGGAAGAGATAACTGGTCTGTAGGTTCAATCCGTTACCGGTGAAGACATAAGCTTCCTTGTCGGACTCAAACAATGGCTTGTCGCATGCCCGGCCCATGAAGTCCGTATAGAACGCGAAGCCCTGATATTTCAGGATAAAATCGACGAAGTAGGACTTGAGGTCGCGGGTTTCGCCATCCGGCGTGAGCGCACCGTTCTGCCCGTGCAGGCGGGTGGTGTTGTCGTTGTAGGAGAAGGCGCCCGCCAGCAGGAACTTGACGGTCTCCTCACGTTCGAAGTCTCCCTCGGCCACGTCGCCCAGCGACTTGAAGCGGCCCAGCGGATAGAACTCCACGCGGCCCGTGTAGGCGAATCCGGCGTTCTTGCCCGTGCTGAAGTTGCGGCCCTCGCCCAGCGTGATGGAGCCTTTCAGGCCTAAATGAAAATCGTTGACGAGCCTCTTGTTATATTCGCCGAAGAAGCCGAAGTCGCGATCGATGTTGAAGGTCGAGTTGACGATGCTCCGGTCGACAAACTGCAGCGCGCTCGAGGAGTTGACCCTTGCCCGGTTCGCCTTGATCTTGGTCTGTCCGAAGCCGATGTTCCAGGTGTTGTTGGGCATGTAGTAGACAATCGCGTCGCGCACGATGTTGGTGTTCCCGTTCGGCAGGTCTTGCGCGTCGTAAGGCGTGAATCCCAGCTGGATCGAGTAGAGTAACTTCGGAGAGAAGATATAACCGTCGAAACGGAGGCGTAAGCGTTTTACGCGGGCCTCTACCTCGTTCATGGAGAAGTCCTTGTCGAGATGGAAGGCGACCATATTCTGCATGCGGAACCGCAAGGTCATCTTGTAGAGCTTGTTTTGCGGCTCGAAGGTGATGCCTTTGCCGACTTCGATGTTCGGCATGTTGCGCATCCGCTCCACAAGCTCCTGGTCTTCGTTGATCGCCCGCTCCAGGGAGTCGTTGGTGGCGATGTATCGGGAGATGAAGTTGTCTTGGGCGTTAGCCGTCAGGAGCCCGCCGGCGCACATCGTGGCGAGGATGAGTTGTCGTAGTTTCATAAGTCTGTGGGAATGCTGTTTTGTTTTGGCCGCGAAGTAAGCGGTTATATGTTTTTTTTGAATGACATATATGTTACAATCCTGTTACAACCCCGTTTCTTCCCCGTTATCGGGCTCGAATTGGTCCATATAGAGGCTCTTCCCGTCCCACGAGATGTAGGAGAAATGGCGCATCCAGTCGCCGGCGATCAGGAGCCGGCTCTCGCGGCTGAGCATCAGGTCGAGCATGATGTGCCGGTGGCCGAAGATGAAATAATTGATGTCCGGATGGGTTTTCAGGTAGTCTTTGGCGAAAGCCACCAGGTATTCGCCGGCCTCGCCCTGGTATTTGTTCTCCTCCTCTTTCGCGAGGCCGCTTTTCCGGCTGCTGAGCGACCAGCCCAAGGCAAAGCCGAATGTCCAGCGGGGATGGATCCCGGCGTAGAGCCATTGGCAGAAACGGTTGCGGAATAATTTACGCAGGAAACGGAAGGCCCGGCTCCGGTAGTCGACCTCGTCGCCGTGCCCCAGGAAGAAACGTTTGCCCAACAGGTCGACGGTCTCCACATCACGATGGATCGTCGCGCCGATCTCGTGCGGCAGGTAGTCGAACATCCAGATGTCGTGGTTGCCGATGAAGAAATGAATCTCGACCCCAGCGTCTGACAACTCGGCCAGTTTCCCGAGGAAACGGACATGCCCTTTCGGCACGACATACTTGTACTCGTACCAGTAGTCGAACATGTCGCCCAGGAACCAGATGGCCAGCGCTTCGTCCTTGACGCTGTCGAGCCAACGCACCAGCTTCCGCTCGACGGCCAGCGGGTCGCGGTGGAAACGGGCGCCGAGGTGGGCGTCGGAGGCGAAAAAGATCTTCTTGCGTTTGTTCTCCATGCGGCTTACCTTATATTATATATAGATGCTCTTAGAGGAAGCCCAGCTCCAGCTTGGCCTCGTCAGACATCATGTCCTTATCCCATTCCGGCTCGAACACCAGGTTGACCTCCACGTTGTTGACACCGTCGATCGAGGCTACCTTCATGCGGACATCCTCAAGGATGAAATCGGCTGCCGGGCAATTGGGCGCCGTCAGCGTCATGTCGATCCGCACGTTCTGTTGGTCGTCGATATCCACCTTGTAGATCAGTCCCAGATCGTAGACATTGACTGGGATCTCAGGGTCGTAGACCGTCTTGAGCATGGCGACGATCGCCTCTTCTGTCTTCAGGAATTCGTTCTTCATCTCGTGTTGAATACTTCGTTTTACAATCCGACCGCGAACATACGAATTTGCGGGGATTCGGACAAGTGGGCGCGACCACTAAACGCGTCCCTCGTCGGCGTAACTGTAGTAGTGGCCGTCGGTCAGGATGAGATGATCCAACAGGCGTATTTGCATCAGTTTGGCGGCTTGCCGCACACGTTCGGTCAGCTGGTCGTCGGCCGTGCTGGGCCGTGTGTTGCCCGACGGGTGGTTGTGGCAGAGGATGAGTCCCGAGGCCAGGGCGTTGATTGCCTCCTTAAGGATAAGCCGCAGGTCGGCAGTTGTCTCGCTGGTTCCCCCTTGGCTGACACGGCATCGTTTGATCACCTTGCCCGCCTGGTTGGTCAGGGCGATCCAGAGCTCCTCGTGTGGCAGGTCGCACAATTGGGCATAGAAAAGTTGATAGACGTCGCGACTGTCGCGGATCAGCGGGCGTTCGGCGGGAGCGGTGGCGCTCCGGCGTTTCCCCAGCTCGAGGGCAGCACGGATGGCAACCGCTTTGGCGGGTCCGATGCCCTTGAAACGATCGGCTAGTTCCTTGACGGTGAATTTGGCGAGCGTGTTGAGGTTGTTGTCGACAGCCCACAGGATCTTTTGGGCCAACGTGACGGCGCTCTCCTTTGGACTGCCCGAGCCGATCAGGATGGCGATCAGCTCCGCGTCGGTCAGCGCCTCGGCCCCGAGGGCCAGCATTTTCTCGCGTGGCCGATCCGCCTCGGCCCACTCCTTGATGGATAATGTTGGATGGTCTGTTTCCATAGTCGGTTTTATGATCGGTTTTACGCGAAGATAAGTAAAATATCAAGAATAAGGAGCGAGGTCTCCATTAACTGTTTTGAGCTGTTTTTGCCCCAAAAACGGGCCTTGCGAGAGGGTTGCCCCGCTTGTGGCAAGTTCCACGCGAGGTTGCGAGAAGGTTGCCCCGCTTGTGGCAAGTTCCACGCGAGGTTGCGAGAAGGTTGCCCCGCTTGTGGCAAGTTCCACGCGAGGCCGCGAGAAGGTTGCCCCAATCAAGAAAGTGGGCATGAGAGGTCGCTCCGGAACATAAAAAAAGGACAAGCCCATTGTGAGGCTTGTCCCGTATCTCTTGTCTCCTGTTCAGGAATTATTGGCGATCACGGCCCACGTAAGA
>USAD01000032.1 GCA_900552415.1 uncultured Parabacteroides sp. | reverse complement strand
CGTGAAGGCATCGCATTACGCCAAGCTGAGCGAGAAGATCGGTTTCACGGCCGCTGCCTATTATGACCATAAGGATGGCTTCTTCACGAACCAGTACACCGGGAAGCGGATTGATCCGGAGAATGTCTATGGTGGACGGTTGAAACTGGAGGGCCGTTTCTCTCCTCGTTTTACGGCGGCCTATTCCATCTCTGCCGATTATACGGATCAGGGCGCTTTCCCTTATGGCTTGTATCAAGGTGAGACGGGTGCGGTCGATGTCGCTCATGTCGATCCGGTCAATATCAACGATCCAAGCTCTTACAAGCGGTTGGTGATCACGAACAACCTCTCCTTGAATTATCAGGCGGACCTGTTCTCGGTCAGCAGTACGACCGGCTATCAATATTTTAAGGATGATATGCTGATGGACCAGGATTTCTCGTCGCTCTCTATCTTTACGCTTAACCAGAAGCAGAAGCAGAACGCTATCAGCGAGGAGATCTCCATCAAGAGCCTGGCGGGTTCCAATTATCAGTGGTCGTTCGGATTGTATGGCTTTTATAATGCCTTGGAAACGGACGGACCGGTGGATTTTAAGGCGGATGGTATATCGACGGTGCTTCAGCCTGTCTTCGACCAGTTGAAGGCCAATAATCCCAAGATGCCCTCATTGAAGATCCTGAATGATCATCTTTATATACCGGGCTCGTTCAATACGCCCTCTTATGGCTTGGCGCTTTATCATCAGTCCACCTATAATAACCTTTTTACGGAGGGACTTTCCGTTACGGCGGGTATCCGTCTCGATTATGAGAAACAAAAGATGGATTACCAGTCGGAAGCCAAGATGGATATGGGCATTCGTTTCTCGGACAGCGGGCCTTACGTGAACTTGAACGATATTATGCCGATGCCGACGACCGTTATGGACGAGCATGTCTCGCAAGACTTTTGGGAACTCTTGCCTAAGGTGACCTTAAAATATGAATGCTCGCCGACGACGATGACCTACGCCTCGGTCGCTAAAGGTTATAAGACGGGCGGCTATAATGTCCAGATGTCGGCGGACTTGATGCAGAACCAGATGCGTTATGACATGATGAAGGCTTTCGAGTCGATGATCCCGATCGAGATAGAGGAACCGGCGTCGGTGGAGGAGGTGACTTCCTATAAGCCGGAGAAGAGCTGGAGCTATGAGGTGGGATTCCGGAGCGAGCTGATCAAGCGGAGGCTCAATTTTGAGTTGGCCCTTTTCTATATGGATGTTAAGGATGTACAGATCACGCAATTCGTGAACAGCGGTAACGGGCGTATCCTGACGAATGCCGGTAAGGCTCGCAGCTATGGCGCCGAGGCCTCTCTTCGTCTCTTGTTGACCGAGGGCCTGACGGCCGACGTGAATTATGGCTATACGCACGCCTCTTTCCGCGACTACAATGATGGTCAGGAGGATTATGCGGGCAATTTTATCCCGTATACGCCACGGCATACGTTGAGCGTCGGCGCGCAATATGTCAAGCTGTTCCGTGGCGCTTGGATCGACCAGTTCAACGCCTCGGCCCAGTTCAGTGGTAATGGTAAGATCTATTGGACGGAGAAGAACGATATCTACCAGAATTTCTATGGAACGTTGAATGCCCGGATAGGTGTCCGGAAAGGTATCCTCTCTTGCGGTTTGTGGGCACGCAACATCACCAACACGGATTACGCGGCCTTCTATTTCGAGTCGTTCAGCAAGCCTTATATCCAGTTGGGTAAGCCGTTCCAGATCGGCGCCGAGATCTCCGTGACTTTGCCGTAGCGAAAAGCATAGCCGACAAGAGGCTATTTTGGGGAAATTCGTTTATCTTTACCATCCTAATCAATAAAAGGAGGCTGATTATGGACAAGATGGTTGAGATCGCACGCTTTACTTATCCTTCCGAGGCCGGGCCATTGATGGCCTTGCTCGAGTCGGAAGGGATCGAGTGTTATCTCCGGAACGAGTTGACCTCTCAACTCATGGCCGGTTACGTGGATGTCGGGGGCGCCCGGCTCGAGATCCTGGAGAAGGATTATGATCGTGCGCTCGAGCTGATGCGTGAGGGCGGCTATGCCCAATACGTGGACATGGAAGACGAGCCGGTCATGCGTGTCGGTGGTTGGACGCGGCACATCCCGTTCCTGCGCGACCTGCCGCTCGAGAGGCAGATCCTCTATTTCTTCATCTTCATCGCGGTCATGCTGGCCCTGTTTGTCTATTTCGGCTCCCTGTTTTCCTCTAACTAAAAACAAAAAGAAATCATGGCTCGAAGAAAAATAACAAATAGTCAGGCGGTTTGTATCACGCTCCTGTGGGGTGCCTTGTGTTATATGTTGTTGGCTTATAGCGAAAAGATCACGGCAGATGTCGTGTTCGCGCTGGTTGCCTCGGCGATTATCGTATTTGTTCCCTTATATAAGAATTTCAGGAATCGTGAGAAGTGACAATTAGATACTTTTTCATTCGTTTTACGTCTAATTGATATTTTTGCGTGATTTTTCCTTTCAATTATTTGCTCGTAAAAAAACTTTACTTACCTTTGCCGTGTCGTCAGTGAAAACGGCGAATTATTGACAATATGATATTACGAACAATCAATAAATAATTATTTAGGCAATGAAAGCAAGTGAAGTATTAGACAACTTGAAAAGAAGATTCCCGAATGAGCCCGAGTATCATCAGGCAGTATCCGAAGTATTAGGAACTATCGAGGAGGTTTACAACGAGCATCCCGAGTTTGAGAAGAGCAACCTGATCGAGCGTTTGTGTATTCCTGATCGTATCTTCTCGTTCCGTGTGACTTGGATGGATGATAAGGGACAGATCCAGACAAATATGGGTTACCGCATCCAGCACAACAACGCGATTGGCCCGTACAAGGGTGGTATCCGTTTCCACGCTTCCGTGAATTTGTCTATCCTGAAATTCCTTGCTTTTGAGCAGACATTCAAGAACTCATTGACGACGCTGCCGATGGGTGGCGGTAAGGGTGGCTCGGACTTCAGCCCGCGTGGCAAGTCGAACGCCGAGATCATGCGTTTCTGCCAGGCTTTCGTTCTTGAGTTGTGGCGCCATATCGGCCCGGATACCGACGTGCCCGCTGGCGATATCGGCGTAGGTGGCCGCGAGGTGGCTTATATGTATGGCATGTACAAGAAATTGGCTCGCGAGAATACGGGTACCTTCACGGGTAAGGGCATCGAGTTTGGTGGCTCGTTGATCCGTCCGGAGGCGACCGGTTATGGTAACGTTTATTTCTTGCTCCAGATGCTGAAGACTCGTGGTATCGACATCAAGGGTAAAGTCGTGACGGTTTCCGGCTCAGGTAACGTGGCGCAATATACGGTCGAGAAGTTGATCAGTCTCGGCGCAAAGGTGGTGACGATGTCCGACTCGGATGGCTATATCTACGATCCGGATGGCATCGACCGCGAGAAACTGGATTATATCATGGAGTTGAAGAACCTCTATCGCGGGCGGATCCGTGAGTACGCCGAGCAATATGGCGTGAAATATGTGCCGGGCGCACGTCCTTGGGGCGAGAAGTGCGATATCGCGATGCCGAGCGCTACCCAGAACGAACTGAATGGCGATGATGCCCGCACGTTGCTGGCCAACGGCTGTTTCGCCGTGTCCGAGGGCGCTAACATGCCTTCTACGCCTGAGGCGATCGATGAGTTCCTCAAGGCCAAGATCCTTTACGCTCCGGGCAAGGCGGCTAACGCGGGTGGTGTTTCCGTTTCCGGTTTGGAGATGACGCAGAACGCCCAGAAGCTGAGCTGGAGCAGCGAGGAGGTAGACCAGAAGTTGCGGAGCATCATGGAGAACATCCACGAGCAGTGCGTGAAGTACGGCAAGCAAGAGGATGGCTACGTCAACTACGTGAAGGGCGCGAACGTCGCCGGCTTCATGAAGGTGGCCAAGGCGATGATGGCGCAAGGCATCCTCTGATATGTGATAAGGAATTAGATTTATTTTTGAAGGCCTCGTCGGGTTTCCGGCGGGGCCTTTTTTCTGTTTGGTAATACCAACCCGCCGATTAGTGGCGTGTCTCCATCAGTTCTAATGGAAGCTCTCCATTAGCTCTAGTGGAGAGTCTCCATCAGCTCTAATGGAGAGCTTCCATTACTTTTAGTGAAAACGCTTTTTGTATAATTGCGGCAGTGGATAATATCGTTATGATAACGATACGTGAGGATGCTCGACTCGTGCATCCTTTAGCGACTTAAAATAATTCTCCTCCTTCAAGGGTTGGACGAGATTTTTTGTTAGCCAAGTGAAATATAGAGACGAAAGGTTTGTCCTTTTTATGGCGTTAACGTTATTTAATGGGAAAACTGGTGGATTTTTGTATGGTATTTTTTTTTTGCATGCCAAAAGATCTCCTTTATAGATTGAGTATTGCGAGAGTGTTATGTATTAATCATTTATATTTAATGTTTGTTTTATGTCAAAGAGATTCTTATTATTGATCGTGTGCTTGTTGGGCGTATTCTCGTCCGTGCGGGCGCAATGGAGCGTTTCGCCGGAGGTTGGTTTGTCGGCTTTTCGCGGGCGTTCTTATGAATGGAGACCTGCTGTTAAGGTTGGAGCGGCCGTAGACTACCAATTCAAGTCCAATTTTTCTTTGGAGTCCGGTTTGTATTATACGCAACGGGGGTTTGTTAATTATTGGGTGGAGGACGGACCGCTCGGGCCGGAATCTGTTCAAGAAATGTCCTCATTGGTGCGTCACATGTTACAGGTTCCCTTGCGGGCCCGTTTCACTTGGAAGGTGGCGGATGACGTGAGGATATTCGTGGGAGCTGGACCTTACTTGGGGCTTTTCTTCGCGAACGATTGGAAACGTTGGGGTGATGGAGGCGATTATGGCCGTGTCGCCGAGCTGGGCCTATCCGCGATGGCGGGCGTGGAGGTCAAGCGCTTTTTCGTCCGTTTGGGATTTGACCTCTCTTTTGGCGACGAGCAATATCACGCGACGACTCTTTCCGTTGGTTATCGTTTTTAAGCGAAGGAATAGCGAAAGCGCCCCTTTCCCCGAAACAAGCCCCGAAGGGCGGCGGAACAAAGCGACTGGGTTCCGCCCCTTCGGGGCTTGCATTGTTTCCTAATGCATTATATATATATAGGAATCATTTCTCGATTTAAACTTTTTTGTTGGTTTGAATAGAAAATATATACAACAAAACCTTTTTGTTTTAGGAAAATAGTATTTTTGTTGTTGAATTTGCGTTATAAATAGGGAATAAGGGTAGGTAGTATTTAACTTTTGAGTATACAGTGTGGCGTGAATCCCTTTTTTTGTAATTGCTCTTCAATTTTTGAGAACTATTTATGTCATCTTAAATTCTAAATTTTAAAAGTATGAAAAGACTCTTTTTGTTTTTGTTTTGTAGTGTTGTCGCGTTAGCGCATGCGCAAGTTTATGATTTCCCGCTAAAGCCGGGAATGGAAGATTGGGGTAATTTAAAGACGGAAAAGGAGCGGTTCGCGGTTTTGCAAATCCCGGAAGAGCGTTTGAGCTCAATGAGTACACGTGATTTACTGATTACATGTTTGAATTATCCTCGTATGGGCCTTTTTATGGCCTTCAATAGCTCTCAGTATGGAATGGATCTTATTATTCGGAATTTTAATGGTTTGCGAGAGTTGTTGAAAAGAGAAGACGCTCCAGGGGAATTATTGTCTTTTTATAAACAATTGTATCAATCTGAAGGCGGTTTGAAAAATTGGGGTGTTGATCAATCTTTTTGGTCTATCCGGCGATGTTATTTTGAGTTGTTATTGTCACAAGACGATATAATCGATAAGATGAGCGAGAGTGATCGTGCTGTTTTGGCGGATGCGGCTCGTGAGAAATTATTTTATAAAATGGATAACCAATCAGTGTATTCAGGATTTGATTATACCCTGACATTGAAAATCTTAAACCGGACGTTGAAGGGAGTAGACAGGGTTGAGAATGATAATGCCTCAGAACTGTTATCTTCTATCGCCTCAACCGGATTTTTGGGGCAGGGAGTGACAACCTTTGCGGTTCAATCGAATGGGGTAATCTATACGCCGAATGGGACTGCTGTCCCTCTAAGCGCTACGGAAAGTGAGTTAACCGAAGATAAGAAAAATGAAAGTAAAAATTATTGGTTGAGCGAATACCCCAATATTATATATGTGAGTGAGGCGACGACTTCATATAATTGTCACGGTTATGCCTGGTATATGTCGGACGGACACGCCTCAGATAAGGTCTGGATCGATAATGGCACTGTCGCTCATTTTTGGCGTGATGGAAGTTATGTTTTTACGACAACCCCTAATGAAAGCAGTAAGGTCTATTTTCTGGGATCTGATCATTCCGCGATTCAAGAAACCCGTAATGGTATTTCTTATTTAAAATCCAAGTGGGGAAAAGGACCGGTGTTTTTACACACTTTGCAAGATTGCCCTTATTCTGAAGAAGGGGCGGGGTTCCTTGACTTGAATTATTATAATGGGGCTTATGCGCCTAGCCAACCGATCGCTTCGAATTTTGTGAAGAATGGCGCGTGGGAGTTTTCCGCTTCCGCGACATGCACTTCTCAATATCCGGTAACGGCGTATGAATGGCGTGTCGATTATTCTGGTGATTGGTCTGTTGTTCCGCAGAATTCCACAAAGTCAAGCGTGAAAGTTTATGGCTCTAGCAATGCGCGTTCTTGTTATCTTTCGGCTCGGGCTTGTAATAAATATGGTTGGGGCGCTTGGCAAACGATCGGTTGGCTTTATGCCTCCTCTACTTATAGTCTATCCGTGGTTCAAAATCCTGTGAGTTCGACTCTTCAAGTACGAATTGAACCAAAATCAGGCGCTGATTCGTTTGTTAAATTGAATCCAATCGCTCAAGAATATCGGATAGGATTGTATAATCGAGTTGGAAGTTGTGTTTATCAAACAAATGTGAATGCCAATGGAAATAATGAGGTTCAAGTAAATATTGATGTATCCTCATTATCTAATGGCATTTATATTTTGCATGTTAAAGATTTGGGAACTAATGAAAATCCTCAGACACTGAATATCGTAGTTAAGCATTAAATTAGGGAATGTTGAATTAGGGAAGAGGGCTGGAAGGCCTTCTCCCTGTTTGGGTAATTAAAAAATAGGATTCATGAAAAAGAACATCCAATTATTATTATTTGTATTGATAGCCGGTTTTTGCCTGGCTGGTTGTGGCGACGACGTGGAGGAGATCACCTCGGATCCTGTTCCTGTTTTTGATCCAGATGAGGCAAGGAAGAAGGAATATCATGAGTTTATTGAGGATCCCGACCATTACGTGAACGACCAGCGTGTCGCGTTGGAATTCTACGAGACGACTATATTTCATATTATGGATTCCGCCTTAAGGTTTGATGAGGTTTATTTTTATGAGATAAAGAATGATACGATTTATTATTCTTCGGTGGCGAGGCCGGTAATCGTGGAATACGAGGATGGCACTTCAGGTTTCCTTACTTATCGAAATCGTATTGAGAAGAATGATCGGGAGGTGGTTTTGTACGATTTTCGAGGGAGAGCGAAGGACGTTTACCGCCGCAATAAATATCGGTAGGGAAGCCTTTTCTTCCCCAAACAAGCAAGCCCCGAATGGTCGGAACAAACGCGATAAGGTTCCGTTCATTCAGGGCTTTCTTAGTGTGCTTTACCGCTTTTTGACCGCCCTTTTAGGCCTTTAAATCCCCAGTTTCGCACGGATCTCTTTAGGGATCGCGTCCTTGTGAACCATGATGTAGATGGTTTTCGCACGGACGTAGCTTTCCGACATGTTCAGGTAGCCGCCGAAAGTATTGCGCTCAGTGCCCCACGAGTTTTTGGTGATGTAATACTTCGTGCCGTTCTGGTCTTTGGCGATACCGGTGAGGTGCATCAGGTGATCGTCGGTCGTTACGAAACTCTCATAACCCGCCTGGCGGATCTCAGGTGTTACCTTCACTTCGGGGAAAGGTTTCTCGAACTTATAGACCTCCTCGAGGCGCTCTTTCTCGTCAAGTTTCTCGAAACGGGCACGGTCGGTTGTCGAGTAATCGTCGACATTCTTTACCTCCGGGTTGATCGCTACGCCATTCTTGAAGGAGAAGCCCTTCTCGCTCACGTCGCCATCCCAGCAGACCGTATAGCCATGTGTCAAGGCATAGTCGGCCACGGCCATCATCTCGTCGAGCGGCAGGTTATACATGCGCTCGTGTTCCCAGTTGTCGGGCACTTCGACCTCGAATTTCTGGTAATAGGGATGATGCGTGAAGCTGGTCAGCTCGATGTAGTCCGACATATTCAACCCTAACGACTCGGCGAATGTTTTCGGGGTGTATTGCTTGCCCTCATAAGTGAAGGTCTCGGGCAGCTTGCCCAGATAGGTATCGAAAAGATTCTGGATCAGCTCGTCGTATTCGGGGCTGCGATGTTTCTGCTTGACGGCCACCTCGGCGATCGCGGTCATGTATTTCACCATCTCCGAGTGGTTGTGACGGTCGGAATCATAATTGATACCGGTATAAACCGACTCGGGGACGATGCCCACCTGATCGAAGGCGTTCATGAAGGTGTGCGAGAGGCTACCTTGCGAGATGTTGCCCCGTCCCTTGCGCACGTAGTTGTCTTGCAGTTGGTTCATGTATTTCTGGCGGACAATGAACATCTCCGACAGGTCGTAAGTGCCTTTGCCCATCCGGAGCAATTCCGATTCCATGAACGAGGTGGTGGCGAAACACCAGCAGGTGCCGGTCGACGCCTGGTTCTTGACCGGCGTTGCCGCTACACGTGCCACTTCCGTGAATTGGTAGCCTTGGCCAGAGGCGGCCAGGCCACACAGCGCGAACGCGCATGATAGTACAATTTGTCTCATAATGTTGGTTCTTTTCCTTATTATATTATACATCTGTTTTATTTCTGTTTTGGCTCCGCCAAGTGGTTGGCGGAGTTGCCATACGAATTTTTGGGCCCGCCAAGTGGTTGGCGGAGTTGCCATACGAATTTTTGGGCCCGCCAAGCGGTTGGCGGATCAGCCATACGGATTTTTGGGCCCGCCAAGTGGTTGGCGGATCAGCCATACGGATTTTTGGGCCTTCCAAGCGGTTGGCGGATCAGCCATACGGATTTTTGGGCTCGCCAAGTGGTTGGCGGAGCTGCCACACGGATTTTTCTGGTCCGCCAAGTGGTTTGCGGAGCTGCCATACGGATTTTTCAGGCTCGCCAAGTGGTTTGCCGGGTTGCCATACGGCTTAGAAGCCCCGGGCGAACATTTTCCAGAACTCGTCACCCATCTCGCGCCAGCGCAACATCGTGGCCCCGGCGAAATCGTTGGTATAGTCGGTCAGGAACTTGGCCGCGCGCTCGGCCCCTTC
The DNA here is from genome assembly GCA_900552415.1 of uncultured Parabacteroides sp. GTDB lineage: Bacteria > Bacteroidota > Bacteroidia > Bacteroidales > Tannerellaceae > Parabacteroides > Parabacteroides intestinipullorum. The sequence goes on along the minus strand of USAD01000032.1, from coordinate 5,317 downwards.
GGCAGCCAGGATCTCCTGGTAGCGTTTTTCCACGAAAGGCATCTCGCTGAATCCCTTCTCCTCGAAGTGGGCGATGGCCTCGTTGATCCGGTCGCGTGTCAATCCCCAACGGACGGTCGCCAGCTTGTTGGCCCGGCGGAAAGTCCAGATCGCCGCGTCCTCGCGATAACGGTGCTGGCCACAGATACCGAAGCTGGTCGGCAGCTGGCTTGTGCCCGCGAAGATCGGGACGCGGGGACTTTGACCCGGATTATCGTAAGAGACCCACGCTACGCCACCTACCGCGTCAGGAAGCCAGCCACGCAGCTGGATAACTGTTGAGTAAGAGCATTGCGGCACGGCTACCAAGCGATAACGCTCGACGGTGTTGGGCTTGATGCCGTTGAGCATCGCCACCATGTCGGTCGTCATCCAGGGGTTGGCCATCGGGCTGATGATCGTATCGACCTTGCCCGTCTCACGATCTTTCTTCTCGACCTTCAGGTTTTGGGTCATATCCCATTTCGTTCCCTCGTAAGTCTGGCGCAAGAGAGCCATGACATCCGCCGCGCCCACTTTCTTTTCCGGTTTTATTGAGAAGGGCAACTCCTCAGCATCGTACGAGAGGTTTAACGAAGGCGCCAATGTTGAGAGGATGAAGTACTCGCGGATATTGAAGGCTTTCTTGCCGCCGCCATAGGCTTTCCAGAAGCGGAACGGCTCCTTGCCGTCCCAATAGCCCAGCTGCTTGGCCACGTCGAAGACATTCTTCGAGGCCATATAGTTCATCGTGTCCTTCAGGTTGATCTCCGAGATGCGCGGGATATTGGCCGAGACACCGACGTGATCGTCCGGAATACGGACAGCGGCCCAGACACCACCGATCTTTTTCGGTCCCTCACCGAACACCTCGAAATGCCAGACCTCTTCCGGGTCGGCGATTGTCAGGCACTCGCCCCAATCGCCATAACCGTATTGCTCGATCAGTTGTCCCATCAGGCGGATAGCGTCGCGCGCCTTGGTGCAGCGTTGGAGAACGATCATCTCCAGCTCCTCGATCATGAACATGCCTTCCTTGTTCACCAACTCTTTCCGGCCGGTGATGGTGGTCTCGCCGATACCCAATTGCTTCTCGTTAAGGCAGGGATAGGCGGTGTTCAGGAACTGGTAAGTCGAGCGTACCTGAGGAATAGTGCCTTTCAGGGTCATCTTCGTGCGGTCGTTCGCGTACTCGGTATGCATGCGGCCGGAGAAAACCTCCAAGGTCGTGTCGCGCTCGTAGGTCGCGGCGGGGACAATCTCCATCCAGGTACGATAATTACCGTCACAAGTATGGCTGGTGATCACGGATCCGTCGGTCGAAGCCTGTTTGCCGACCATGATACTGGTACAACTCTCCGGATTGTTCACCGGTTCGGAGAATTCGATCTCTTGTGCCACTGCTGTCGAACACCAGGCACAAAAGAGAAATACATAAGTTAAAATCTTCCTCATATTCTGATGATATTATATTTGATACGATTATTTGATGCGTTTGGAATTGTAATTGATCCGTACCCCATAGTCGCTGACGATCAGGTCGAGATCCAGTTTCTGGTCGGGGTTGGGCTCACCCTTGACCTTGCCCGAGAGCACGTCGCGGCTTAGGGTGATCAAGTCGCGAACCCGCTGGATGGTCTCGGCGTTCATTCCATAGAAATGACCCGGATAGAGTTGTTTTAGTCCATCTTGCTCCATCTTGGCGGCCATTTTCTGGCAAGTCGCGATCAGTGTCGAGAAATCAGTAGTCAAGAGCAGGTTGCCCGAGCCGAACGCGTCGCCGCTGATTCCATATCCCGCCGCCTTGTCGACGAAAGTGGTTGATCCGGGCGTATGACCGGGCGTAAAGATTACTTCGATGGGTCGGTTGCCGAGTTCGATGATCTCGCCGTCTTGTAAGAAACGGAGCTTACAAGTGTAGTTGGGCATGCAACGGGCGATATTGACCGTATCCGCGGCGTTGATGTAAAGTTCCGGAAATTCATTAATCGCCGATCCGGTATGATCCGGGTGAACATGGGTGGCGACAAGAGTCACCGGTTTATCCGTGATTGACTCAACGATCTTTCTCAGGCCGGGGATCTTGGTCCCGGCGTCGATCAGGATCGCCCGGTTATCGCCTTCCAAAAGATAAAGGCTCTCATTGAACATCAGATTGCCCGTACCGATCCAGGTATGTTCGTCGAGTTGGTGAAAGACGACGTTATTGTCCTTGTAAACCACCTTCCCGCCAATCGGGTCTTCATCCGCCAGGGCAAGAAGAGGGCAAAGAAGGAGGCAAAAAATAAAGAATAGTTGTTTTTTCATGAGAATAAGTATTTAAACGTTACAAAAATGTTCACCTTTCAAACAAGAGCTAAAGGTAAAGATTCCCATTCGAGCGAGCAAATTTTTTTCGTCATAAGAGAGATAAACATTATTTTTCGTACTTTTGGAATCATTTTCATAATACTTAAAACTTAAATACCATGAACTCGATCCAATTAGCGTCTGTTATCTGCTTGGGTGCTTGCGTATCGCCCGATGCCACTTTAGCTTTCCCGCTCGAGGAGCAGGAAAAGGTTCAAGTTATTGCGATTCCCGATTATCCAGTACCTTCATCTCCATTGGAGGAGGTTTGTTATACGTCTCAAAAGACAGACTTTTCCGTTTGGGCGCCCTCAGCTGACCAGGTGGAGTTAAGACTTTATAATACGGCGCTCTCAACAGTGCCCGATCGTACTCTTTCCATGAGTCGTGCTCACGACGGTTTGTGGAACGTATCTCTTCAGGGCGATCTTAAAGGTAAATTTTATACGTTTCGTGTTCAGGTTAGTGGCCAGTGGCAAGCGGAGACGGCCGGGATATTCGCCAAAGCGGTTGGTGTCAATGGCGACCGGGGCGCGATTATTGATTGGCAAGAGACCAATCCGGCCGGCTGGGAAGAGGACCGACGTCCCTCGATGACCAATCCGGCGGATATTGTCGTCTATGAAATGCATCACCGTGACTTCTCGATACATCCAACATCCGGTATTAAGCATAAGGGGAAATTCCTGGCCTTGACCGAGCGGGGCACGGTGACCGCCGGTGGAGAGAAGACCGGTATTGATCATCTTAAGGAATTGGGCATCACGCATGTGCATATCTTACCCTCGTTCGACTTCGCGACCATTGACGAGACAACGCTCAACAAGAACCAATATAACTGGGGATATGATCCCAAAAACTATAATGTGCCGGAAGGTTCTTATTCCACTGATCCTTACGATCCAAAAGTACGGATCAAGGAGTTTAAGGAGATGGTACAAGCCTTGCATCAAGCGGGCATCCGGGTGGTCCTTGACGTGGTTTACAATCATACCTTCTCTGCCAAGGAGAGCGCTTTCGAACGGACCGTGCCGGGCTATTTTTACCGGATGCGGACCGATGGAAGCTTTTGCGATGGTTCGGCTTGCGGAAATGAGACCGCCAGCGATCATCCGATGATGCGGAAATATATAATTGAGTCAGTATGTTATTGGGCCAAGGAATATCATCTGGATGGTTTCCGGTTTGATTTGATGGCGATCCATGATATCGAGACGATGAACCAGCTGCGTGAGGCGTTGAACAAGATCGATTCAAGCATCATCACTTATGGAGAGGGCTGGGCCGTCGGCACGTTGGGTTATGATGAGGATAAGTTGGCCTATAAGAAATATACGTATCGTATGCCGGGCGTTTCCGCTTTTAGCGACGATATGCGCGATGCCTTGCGCGGTCCTTTCTCGGATCATTATAAGGGCGCTTTCCTGGCGGGCATTCCCGGTCATGAGGAGGGCGTAAAGTTTGGTATCGCTGGAGGAATCTCTCACGATCAAGTGGTTGGTGTGCCATTTTGGGCGGGTCAGCCAACACAACACATGAGTTATGTCAGTTGTCACGATGACCATTGCTTGCGCGATCGCCTGGTGAATACCTTGGGGAAAGAGACACCGGAAGAGGAGTTGATCCGCCTCGACAAGTTGGCGCAAACCGCTGTGCTCACTTCGCAGGGTGTTCCTTTTATATTCTGTGGAGAGGAACTGTTCCGCACGAAGCAGGGCGTTGGCAACAGTTATAAAAGTCCGGACAGTATCAACGCGATCAACTGGAATGATAAGCGGAAATATCACGACTTGTTTGCCTATTATCGAGAGCTGATCGCCATCCGGCGGTCGCATCCGGCCTTTTATATGGGTGATGCCGAGCGAGTGCGTGAGCATCTGGAGTTTCTGGATACCGGCAAGTCGAACCTGATCGCTTTCCAGTTGAAAGATATCAAGGCTTATGGCGATGCGGACCGGATCGTGGTCGTGCTCAACAGTAATACGACCAAGGAGCATGTCGCTATTCCTCAAGGGCGTTACCGTATTTACGTGAAGGATGGTAAGGCCGACCGGAATGGCTTGGAAGATTTTGAGGGTAAGGAGGTGAAGGTCGCTCCTAGATCAGCGCTAATATTAATTTCTAAATAATCATTTTTAATCCACAGGTTTATTATCATGAAAACAATTCCTGATCAAAGCTTCTGGAAACTTTGGAATATCAGTTTCGGATTCTTTGGCGTACAGATCGCTTACGCGCTTCAGAGCGCGAACATCAGCCGTATATTCGCCACGCTTGGCGCCGACCCGCACGAGCTGAGTTATTTTTGGCTTTTGCCACCCTTGGCTGGTATTATTGTCCAACCTATTATTGGCGCTGCCAGCGACAAGACATGGAATCGCTTTGGACGGCGTATACCCTATTTGTTCTTGGGAGCGACATTGGCGTTGATCGTTATGTGCCTGTTGCCCAACGCCGGCAGTTTCGGCATGAGTGTCGCGCAGGCTATGATTTTTGGCCTTTTTGCCCTGATGTTGCTCGATACCTCGATCAATATCGCCATGCAGCCTTTCAAGATGATGGTTGGTGACATGGTTAATGAGAAACAAAAAGGCCTGGCTTATTCCATACAGAGTTTCCTTTGTAATGCGGGTAGTTTGGTCGGTTATCTTTTCCCGTTTGTCTTTACTTGGATCGGTATCAGTAATATTGCTCCAAAGGGTGTCGTGCCTGATTCCGTGATCTATTCATTTTATATCGGAGAGTAGATCTAGGTGGACTCAGTATAATAAAAAAAAAATACAGTTAACTAGTATAGGATTAGCATTCCTATTAATACTAGCATTAACATTTACCATAATAGGAACAAAATATACACCAACTATTGAATTAACTCAGTTACAAAATAATAGTAATAGTCAAATGATGGGATATTTTATAAAATGTGATAACAAAAATATAGTAGTAGATG
>USAD01000031.1 GCA_900552415.1 uncultured Parabacteroides sp. | reverse complement strand
GGGTGAGGTCTATAACCAGAAGAAACTGACAGAGCGTTTGAGTACGGACGAGGACGCGATGTCTAACGTCTATTTCAATAACGGTTACCTCTTCTTCAACGCCGATCCGGTTGAGGTGGAGGTCGAGAACGACTCGATCGCCTTGGAGATCCGTATCCAGGAGGGACCGCAAGCGACGATCAACCGGATTATCATCAATGGTAACGATCGTTTGTATGAGGATATCGTACGTCGTGAGTTGCGTACGAAGCCAGGTATGCTGTTTAGCCGTGATGACCTGGTTCGTTCTATTCGTGAGTTGGCGCAGATGGGTCACTTCGATCCTGAGAACATGAACCCGAACCCGATTCCTGATCCGGAGAATGGTACGGTGGATATCGAATATAACTTGGTGTCGAAAGCGAACGACCAGGTTGAGTTCTCGGCAGGTTGGGGACAGACCGGTATTATCGGTAAGGTCAGCTTGAAGTTCACCAACTTCTCCATGAAGAACTTCCTGAATCCGAAAACCTATAAGGGCATTATCCCGCAGGGTGAGGGACAGACCTTGACCCTGAGTGGACAGACCAACGGCCGTTATTATCAGGCCTACAGTATCTCGTTCCTCGATCCTTGGTTTGGAGGAAAGCGTCCGAATACCTTGTCGGTAAGCGCTTACTTCTCTAAGCAGACGGATATCAGTGACCGTTACATCAGTAACAACTATGGTAGTTATTATAATCCCTACTATGGTTATGGTGGTTATCCTTATGGTGGCTATGGTGGTTATGGCTATGGCTATGGTTACGGCTATGGTGGTTATGGCAATGGCTTGTACAGCTACGACTTTGCCTTGAACCCCAACAAGTATATCATCATGCTTGGTGTTTCAGCCGGTTATGGTAAGCGTTTGAACTGGCCGGATGATTACTTCCAGTTCATGGCAACCCTGAATTATCAGTTGTACATGATGAAGGATTGGGATTATTTCCAAGTACAGAATGGTAATTGCCACAACATCAACCTGGAGTTGATGTTCCAGCGTAACTCAATCGATAACCCGCTCTATACCCGTCGGGGTTCACAATTCTCGTTCTCGGTAGCGGCGACACCGCCTTACTCATTGTTCGAGAACAAGGATTACTCAACGATGTCGGATGAGGAGAAGTATCGGTTGATCGAGTATCATAAGTGGAAGTTCAAGGCGAAGATCTTTACGCCGCTCGCTCCGATGAGCGTGAAACGGACGCCTGTCTTGATGGCCCGTGCGGAGTATGGTTTCTTGGGTTCTTACACGAAATCGAAGAGAACACCTTTCGAGACCTTCTATATGGGTGGTGACGGTATGAGTGGTTACTCGACATATTACGCAACTGAGACGATCGGTTTGAGAGGTTATGAGAACGGTAGTATCGCCGGTAATGGTGGCTATAGCTCGTATGGTTATGCTTATTCTCGTCTTTCGGTCGAGTTGCGTTATCCGTTCCTGTTGGAGCCTTCTTCAACAATTTATGGTTTGGCCTTTGTTGAGGCAGGTAACGCTTGGCAGGATCTGGGCGACTTCAATCCGTTCGACCTGAAGCGCTCGGCGGGTGTCGGTGTCCGTATCTTCTTGCCGATGATCGGTTTGATGGGATTGGATTGGGCTTACGGTTTCGATACCCCGAATTTCGGCGATACCTCTAAGCGAAGCGGTAGTAACCTCCACTTCATTATTGGTCAAGAGTTCTAAATGAAAGTTGTTTAATTATAATAGTATAGGCTCGAAATAAACTCTATTTTATATTTGTTGTCGTAGAAATAAACAAAAAGGGAGAGCATTATGAAGAAATGGATTATTGTTAGTTGCTTATTGTCGTTATGCCTGTTCACGGGCAAGGCACAGAAGTTCGCCTTAATCGACATGGAATATATATTGAAGAATATTCCGGCCTATGAGATGACAAATGAACAGTTGAGCCAAGTCTCTCAGAAGTGGCAGAATGAAGTGGAGGCCATCCAGCAGGAGGCACAGAATATGTATAAGAATTATCAGAGCGACCTGGTTTTCCTGTCGGCGGAGATGAAGACAAAACGTGAGGAGGAGATCGTGAAGAAGGAGCAGGAAGCGCAAGACTTGAAACGGAAGTATTTTGGCCCGGAAGGTGAGCTTTACAAGAAACGCGAGAGCTTGATGAAACCGATCCAGGATGAGATTTACAATGCGGTCAAGGAGATCTCGGACCGCCAGGGCTTTCAATTGGTTATTGACAGGGCTTCGGCGATGAGCATCATTTTTGCCTCTCCGAAGATCGATATCAGCAATGAAGTCCTTGATAAGCTGGGATATTCAAAATAAATGCTTACATTTGTGCGCTTTATGAAGATTCGGCAAGATTTGGATTAATAACTAAATAATTACTTTATAATTGAAGAAATGAAAAAACTTATTGTTTTATTGTTCATGATCCTCCCTCTGGGAGTTGTCGCTCAGGAAGTTAAAATCGCGTATGTGAAAACTCAGGAGGTGTTTATGGCTATGCCGGAGGTCTCTGACATGGAGAAGCAAATGGCGGATTTGAATGAGAAGTATAAAAAGGAATTGGAGCAGATGCAAGAGGAATACCAGAAAAAGTATTCGGATTTTATCGCTCAGCAGGACTCCTTGACCGAGAATATCAAATTGAGAAGAATGCAGGAGATCCAGGACATCCAGGGCCGTATGGATAACTTCATGCAGGTCGCTCAGCAAGACGTGCAGAAGAAGCAACAGGAGTTGCTCCAGCCGATCCAACAAAAATTGCAGGGCGCTATTAAGGCGGTAGGCGACGAAAAGGGATACACCTATATCATCGATCCGGCCGCTTTGCTTTATACCGGTAATACGGCAGTCGACGCGACTCCGTTTGTCCGTACTAAGTTAGGATTATAATTTTTAAGGTGAATAAATTGGAGTTAGGGATGTGTCCTTTGATGGGCACGTCCCTTTATTTATATCTATAAGCTCATGACTCTTTTCCCGCAGGCTCCAGGCCCCATTGGTGTTTTCGATTCCGGTTATGGGGGCTTGTCCGTCTTTGATAAGATCCATCAGTTGATGCCGGAATACGATTATCTTTATCTCGGCGATAATGCCCGTACGCCTTATGGACCCCGTTCGTTTGAGGTGGTTTACCAGTTCACCCGTCAGGCGGTTCGCTTCCTGTTCGCTCAAGGCTGCCATTTGGTGATTCTCGCTTGCAATACCGCCTCGGCCAAGGCTCTGCGCACTATTCAGCAGCGGGACTTGCCGGAATGGGACGCCTCGCGGCGTGTCTTAGGCGTGATCCGGCCGACCGTAGAGTTGATGGACTCCATAAGTCACACGAAACATGTGGGCGTCTTGGGCACGGCGGGAACGATCGCCTCCAATTCCTACGCCCTCGAGATCGGGAAGATGTTTCCCCATATCCATGTGGTGGGCGAGGCCTGTCCGATGTGGGTACCTTTGGTCGAGTGTAATGAGAGTCGTTCGCCGGGAGCCGATTATTTCGTCAAGCGGCATCTGGATCATATCCTCTCTGTCGATCCGCTGATTGATACCTTGATATTGGGGTGCACGCATTATCCCTTGTTGATGGATAAGATTCGGCGCTATACGCCCGAGGGGATAACGCTCGTGCCGCAGGGCGAGTATGTGGCCGCGAGCTTGAAGGATTATTTGCGACGGCATCCGGAGATGGACCGTTGCCTGTTGAGGAATGGACGCTGTTCCTATTTGACGACCGAGTCCGCCGAGAAGTTCATGGAGGCCGCCTCCCTTTTCTTGAGTGGTCCCGTGGAGGCGACCCAGGTGACTTTGGATTGAAGTAAGGAAATATGGAGAGGCTCCATTAGTTCTAATGGAGGTGTTCCACTAGCTCTAGTGGAGGCGTTCCACTAGGGCTGATGGAGGTGCTCCACAAAAGTAGGCCCCCTCCTTTATCGGATGGTTTTCCCAAAAGGAGCGAGGGCGAGTGCGGCCATCTTAAAGTGTTGTCGACCGAATGGTATCCCGACGATGGTGATACAGAGCAAGACACCGAAGAAAAGGTGCGTCAGGCAGATCCAGATGCCTCCGACGCAGATCCAGATCACGTTCATGATAACCGACAGGCAGCCGCCACTGTTGCCGTTGTCGATAACCTCCTGCCCGAATGGCCATAAGGCCAGCAGGGCCAGTTTCAGTGTCTGGAGCCCGAACGGTATTCCGATGATCGTGACACAGAGCAGAAGGCTCGATACAAGATACTCGATGAATACCAGTATTCCACCGAATACCAGCCAGATGATGTTTCCTAATGTTTTCATTTTATCTCCTCCTTTTGTTGGTTGTTTGCGATGCTATCCGTTGTCGCGACGGGTTGTTGGGCGGTGAGCGTCACCTGGCGCAGGCTGTCCATTTCCGCCAGGACCATCTGTTTGACGACCATGAAACTGTCGCGCAACTCGGGCTTGATCGGGTTCGAGGGTGGCGCCTCCATCTTGAGCGGATCGATGGGTTGCCCGTTCTTATGGACCCGGAAATCAAGATGCGGACCGGTTGATAAGCCGGTGGAACCGACGTAGGCGATCTCTTCTCCCTGTCGGACACGCGAGCCCACCTGTATGCCTTTCGCGAAACGGCTGAGGTGCATATAGGTCGTTGTGTATACGGAGTTATGTTTGACCTTCAGGAAATTGCCTCCGCCACTCTGGTAGCCTTTCGCGATAACGGTTCCATCGCCGATGCTCCGGACGGGTGTTCCGGTCGGGGCGGCGTAATCCACGCCGTGATGTGCCCTGTAGCGTTTCAGGATCGGGTGGAAACGGGCGTTGGTGAAGCGGGAGGTGATCCGGAAGAAATCAAGAGGCGCTTTCAGGAACGCTTTCCGCAAGCTGTTTCCCTCCTCGTCGAAAAACTCCTTGACGCTGTCTTGCGTGAAGGGGATAGCGTAATAGTCCTTGCCCTGGTGCGTGAAGATAGCCGCTTCGATAGAGGCGATGTTGAGGCGTGTCGTGTCGTCGATGTAGGCCTCGTTATAGACCACCTTAAAAGCGTCGCCCTCCTTAATGTCGAAGAAGTCGATCTGCCAGGCGTAAACATCCGAGATCCGGATCGCCAGGAACGGATCGTCGCCGTTGGCCTTGATGACATTCCAGAGCGAAGAGTTGACAGTTCCTTCGGTATATTTCTTTTTCAGAGTGATGGACTTGGTGTATTCGTAGGCGCTGATCGTGTCGCCGGTCAGGTTGATGACGGCATAATCGGTCATCGACTTGGCGAATGCGATGTATTTGATGTTGGCCAGGCTGTCGAGCGTCGTGAAGGTGTAATAGTGCATGCCGGCCCGCAGCTTGGTTGGGTCGAGCACGTGGGCCGAGGCCTTGCTGATGCTGTCCGCCTTCAGGGCCGAGAAGCCCAGGTTAGAGAAGATCAACGCTGGATTGTCGCCTCTTTGGATCAGGTGTTCCTTGATATCGAGCGAGTCGACACAGATGCCGTATTGGTAGATATGCTGGAGGCTATCTTTCCATTGGGTGTCCATATCCATGTCTTCTGTCTGTTTTTTGGAAGGTGAGCAACCGCTCATCCAAAGAAGGCCCGCGATGGCCCAGATAAACGGGACCGATCTGAGAATAGTTCTTTTTGTCATTGATTATTTATTGATTACACGCAAATGTACGGGATAATTTCCAAAAAAGAAACGTGGGGATCAAAAAATGGCACCGCCCCTGGATTTGATTTGGGATAATTTTTATGCTGAAAAAGACGGGAATGGATGGGCATGTGAGAAAGCTTCGTAATTTCGCGGCGGGAAATGTTTAGGTGTATTTAGTGATGAGAAATAGATTCGGATTGCTTCCGGGCTCGAATACCTTGAAAGGGAAACTGTTCAAGCTGATTGGCCCAATCTTCTTGGAGACCTTGTTGACCCTGACGTTGGGTGTGGTGGACACGTTGATGCTGAGCCACCACTCGGACGATGCGGTGGCGGCCGTCGGTGTCGTCAATCAATTGTTGAACATGGTGTTCCTGCTTTTCAATATAACGACAACCGGGACGGCCGTGATGTGCGCCCTCTATTTTGGGGCGAGAAACGAGAAGAGCTTCGTGCAGGTCGTGGGCACGTCGCTGTTATTTAATTCAGCTTTAGGGATTGTTATCAGCGCGTTATTGCTTTTGGGCGGCGAGCGGATGCTGGTCTGGATGGATCTCCGGCCCGACTTGATGCCGGATGCGGTGGCCTATATGCGTATTGTCGGTGGTTTCGGCTTTTTCCAGGCGGTCAACTTTACGATCTCGGCGGTCTTGCGGGCAGCGAATAAGCCCAATTACGCGATGCAGGTGGTCCTGATGATCAATATCCTGAATATCTTTGGCAATTATTCCTTGATATTCGGTCATTTCGGTTTTCCGGCGCTGGGTGTCCAGGGGGCGGCCATCTCCACGAGCGTTTGCCGGGGCATTGCGATGCTCTTGTTGTTTCTCATACTGTTCAAGCGCTTGGTCCGCCGGATGCCGTTGGCCTATTTCAGGCCTTTCCCGTTCGACAAGTTGAAATCGGTCCTGAAAGTGGGTATGCCCTCGGCGATCGAGCAGATCTCTTACGACTCCTCGCAGGTGATGGTGGTCTATTTTATCAATATGCTGGGGAATGAGGTCCTGGCGGCAAGGGTTTACGTGATGAATATCGTGATCATCGGTTATATCTTCTCGTTGGCGATGGCGCAAGCGACCTCCATCTGTACCGGTAATCTTGTCGGCGCCCAAAAGAAACGGACTGCCTATTTGTTGAGTTGGTATGGTTGGCGCTGGTCGTTGCTGGTGACCTTTATCGCCAGCGTGAGTGTCTATTTGCTGGGCCGTCCTTTATTGGGAATCTTTACGGAGAATCAGGAGATCATTACGATCGCCATGGGTGCCCTGCTGGTCGATGTCTTGCTCGAGCACGGGCGGGCGACGGTCCTGTTGTTCCTTTTCTGCCTGCGTTCGGTGGGCGATGTCGTGGTGCCTGTCATCATCGAGATTTTCTGCATGTGGATCTTTGCGGTCTCATGCGGTTACCTGTTCGGCATCGCATTGGGATTGGGCCTGGCTGGCATGTGGTTTGCCTTCGCCTTGGACGAATGCTCGAGGGGAATCGTGCTCTGCCTGCGTTGGCGGACCCAGAAATGGAAACGGCGGGAGCTGATCGAGCGGAGCGTGGCTTGAGGCGAGCGCTCGTGGAAGGGATGGAAGCTGAACATTCTGCCCATCTCGTGTGTTGTTAGATAGTGCGTAATTTGTAAGATTATATTTACTTATTGAAAAAGAGAGAAAAATGAAAAAGAAACTGTTGTATTTGTTTGCCTTGCCATTGTTCGTGGGCGGACTGTTCGCGTGTGGCGAGTCGAAGACGGACGCCAAGATCCTCGACGGAAAATGGAATATTGTGGAGTTGCGTGGTGAGAAGGTCGAGGCGACTAACCAGCCGAACATGGAGTTCAACATGTCCGACCTGAAGTTGCACGGCAACGCGGGTTGTAACATCTTTAATACCTCTGTCGTTCTTGACGACGCCGACGTATCGGCCCTGCGGATCAACCAGGCGGCAACGACAATGATGGCTTGCCCCGATATGGAGGTTGAGGGAAAGATCCTGAAGGCGCTTGACGAGGTTCGTGCCGTTAAGGCGGGCGCCAACGAGAACGAGGTTGTCCTGACAGCCGAGGATGGCAGCACGGTTTTCCTTTTGGTAAAGGAATAATCGTCGCCCGTTTATTGTAGGGAAAAAATAATCGCACTGCAGTGTATTTGGAATTTCACTGCAGTGCGATTTTATTTTCACTTAAGTGTATTGTTTATTTCCCATAATCGGGATAGAGCAGATACTTCTTGCGTTTTGCCTTGTATTGCTCCAGCTCGGGTTGCCAGCTTGCCCGGATCTCTTCTTCGCTAAGGCCACGGATGATCTGGAAACGCAGCTCTTTTGTTCCGGCCAACAGGTCGAACCATTGTGGACGAGAGAAGAAGAAGGCCTGCTTGTCGTCCGCCTTCTCATAAAAATCCAGCAGGAATCGGAGCGACAGTCCACCCTCAAACGGATATTCCCTGAGATCGACACCGTAACAGGTCTTGTCCTTGTGCAGCGGATTGGTATCGAAGCCCGGCAGGCTTTGTGGCGTAAAACTGAACTCACCGTAACGCTTGTCGGGCGCGCCTAACATCTGGAACGGATAATAGGTACCGCGTCCGACACTGATGTTGGTGCCCTCGAAGAAACAGAGCGAGGGGTAAAGACGGATCGACTGGTCGTTGGGCAGGTTGGGCGATGGCTTTACCGGAAGCCAATAGGGATCGCCATGCTTCCAGTTCTCCATCTTGACGATACGGAGCTGGCAGGTATCGGGTGTCGATTCAAGCCAACCCTCTTCGTTGATCATCCAGGCCAACTCGCCAACAGTCAGGCCATGCAGGATGGGAAGCGGATCGACGCCGACAAAGGAGCGTTGGCTCTCCTCACGGACCGGGCCGTCGACGAAGTCGTTCGGGTTCGGCCGGTCGAGCACGACGAGTGGCTTGTGATTCTCGGCGCAAGCCTCCATGACGTAGTGCATCGTGCTGATGTAGGTATAGAAACGGGCGCCTACGTCCTGAATATCGAATACCAGGATATCCAGGTCGGCCAGCTGATCGGCGCTCGGTTTCTTGTTCTTTCCATAAATGGAGATGATGGGCACGCCGGTTTTCACGTCGCGGCTGTCCTTGATCTCTTGGCCGGCGTCGGCTGTTCCCCGGAAGCCATGTTCGGGAGCGAAGACCTTGCGGACGTCGATGCCAATGGAGAGGAGCGTGTCCAGCAAATGGGTGTGTGTCTTCTCGATGATAGAGGTTTGGTTGACCACAAGACCGACGCGTTTGCCTTCCAGCAGTCGGGTGATCACATCAATCCGTTCAGCCCCTATCCTAAGCTCGCCTTGGGCGAACACGGGGCTTAGGGCCAGGAACAGCCCCATGAGCATTAGATAAATAGGTATCCGCTTTTTCATACAGGTGTTATGTTATTCATGTCCTGTCGCGAATGTACGAAATAATTCTTTGATTTCCCTTTCGGCTGGCTACTCCTGATGGCCTGTCTTGGCCTTGCTTATTGGACGATTCTCATTAACTTCGCGGACAAATGTCTTAATCCTAAAAATAGAATGGAACCGTTAGAGATTATCCAGAAATATTACGCGGTGGAATCGGATGCCTATCGTATCCTTGTTTCTCACAGCAGAAGCGTGGCCGACAAGGCTTTGACAATCGCCAAGGCGCATCCGGAGATGAACTTGGACCTGACCTTCATCGAGGAGGCCGCGATGCTTCACGACATCGGTATCTTTATGTGCAAGGCGCCTGACATTGATTGTCACGGCAGTTCGGAATACATCTGTCATGGTTATCTGGGAGCGGGACTGATGCGGAAAGAGGGTTATCCGAGACATGCCCTGGTGTGTGAGCGCCATACGGGTACGGGGCTTTCGCTCGAGATGATCCTTGAGCACAACTTGCCGGTTCCCCATCGCGACATGCGTCCTGTCTCGATGGAGGAGCAGTTGATCTGCTTCGCCGATAAGTTTTTCAGTAAGACGAAATTGGGTAAGGAGAAAGAGCCGGATAAGATCCGTAAGAGCCTTTCGAAATACGGTGAGGAGACATTAACGCGCTTTGACGAGTGGTGTAAACTCTTTTTAGGGGAATAAAGTCCGGCAGGATCGTTTATTTATTATACATTCGCGGTCTGGAATTTATGCTGAAGAAAGAAGAACAGAGGAGATGTTTTTGATAAAGAGAATCTTGATGCTCTTGCTTCTCTTGTGGTCCGGGAGCCTTGCCGTCTATGCGCAAGATCTGGAGGCTCCGGCGGATACGCTTTTGGCACAACCCGCGGATAGTCTCGCCCTGGCGAATGACTCGGTTCCTGAGAAAAAGGCCGGTTTGGACGCTCCCGTGACTTATCAAGCGACGGACTCGATGGTGATGACCGCCGGGAATTGGGCCTACCTGTATGGAGAAGGAGACGTTAAATACCAAAATATAGAATTGCAGTCCGAGTTGATCGAGATGAACTTGGACAGCAGTATGGTGTACGCCAAATTCGGCCTCGACTCGATCGGGGATGAGTTTGGCTATCCGCTTTTCAAGGAGGGCGAGCAACAGTATGAGTCGAAGACCATGCGCTATAACTTCAAGTCGAAGAAGGGTTACATCACCGATGTGATCACCCAACAGGGCGAGGGTTACGTGACGGCCGGACGGACGAAGAAGATGGAGGGCGATGTCCTGAATATGGTGGGTGGCCGTTATACCACTTGCGATGAGCATGAGCATCCGCACTTCTATATCCAGATGACGAAGGCGAAGGTGCGCCCGAAGAAGAATATCGTCACCGGTCCGGTTTACCTGGTGCTCGAGGACGTGCCGCTTTATCCGTTGGGATTGCCGTTCTGTTTCTTCCCATTCTCAAGTACCTATTCGTCAGGTATCATCATGCCGACATTTGGTGATGAGTCTACTCGTGGTTTCTATCTGCGTGAAGGTGGATATTATTTCGCTTTGAGCGATTATATGGATTTGGCGGTATTGGGCGAGATTTATACGAAGGGATCTTGGGGCCTTTCGGCCAAATCGCAATACAAGAAGCGTTATAAGTATTCAGGTAATTTCAATGCCTCTTATCTGGTGACCAAATTGGGAGATAAGGGTTTGCCTGATTATAGCCTGTCGAAGGATTTCAAGATCCAGTGGACACATACTCAAGATCCTAAAGCCAATCCGAACTTGACCTTCTCGGCGAGTGTCAACTTTGCGACCTCGTCTTACGACCGCAATAACACGAACAGCCTTTATAACGGCGATATTAATAATAATACCACCAGTTCGTCGGTCAACATTACCAAGCGCTTCCCGAACAGTCCGTTCACGATCTCGGGAACGATGAATGTCAACCAGGTGAAGCGTGACTCCTCGATCTCTTTGACCTTGCCGAGCTTGACCGTGACCATGACGAAGATTTTCCCTTTCAAGCGAAAGAAACCGATTGGCAAGGAGCGTTGGTATGAGAAGATCGCCATGAGTTATACGGGAACCTTCTCGAACAGCATTACGACAAAAGAGAACCAGCTTCTCAAGTCTAATCTGGTGAAAGATTGGAAAAACGGGGCACAGCATAAGATTCCGGTCAGCGCGACTTTCCAGTTGTTCAACTATATCAACATCACGCCCCAGTTCGATTATACGGAGCGTTGGTACACAAGCAAGATCACACAGGAGTATGATCCGCAACAGCAACGGATGGTTGCCCGTGATACGACCTATAATTTTTATCGTGTATATGATTTTAGCGGATCGATCTCGGCATCGACCACGTTATACGGTTTCTTCAAGCCACTGCCTTTCCTGGGGAATAAGGTGGAGATGATCCGTCACCGTTTTGAGCCTTCGGTCTCTTTCAGCGCGGCTCCCGATTTCGCGTCTTCCCGCTTTGGCTTCTATGAGCATTACGTTTATCAGGACGCGAATGGTAATGATCAGGAGTATATTTACTCGCCTTTCTCGCATAACATGTATGGCGTGCCGGGACAAGGCAAGCAGGGAAATGTCAGTTTCCAGTTGAATAATAACTTGGAGATGAAAGTACGTTCTGACAAGGACTCAACCGGATTCAAGAAGATCAGCCTGATTGATAAGCTCTCGTTGGGTATGAGTTATAACCTGGCGGCCGACTCTTTCCAATGGAGCGACTTGAGCGCGAGCATCCGTTTGAAGCTTTCTAAGAGCTATACCTTGAACTTGAGCGGTATGTTTGATACCTATACTTATGATGAGAACGGCCAGCGGTTGGATATCCCGCGTTGGAAAGCCGGAAAGGGAATCGGACGTCTGCGGAGCACAAGTACGAGCTTCTCTTATACATTCAATAATGATACCTTCAAGAAACTGTTTGGCAAGAAAGATGAGGGTACGTCCGGAACAGGCGCTTCGGCGACAGGGCAGGAGGGAACCGATCCGGGTGTCGGTCCAACCGATGGTGAAGCGACAGGAGAAGAGGCTGCCGGCAGCCGTTTGTTAGGCAAGAAAAAAGATACGGGCGAATACGATTCCGATGGTTACCTGGTTGGTAATATTCCTTGGAGCCTCTCGTTCAGTTATAGCCTCTCGTTGGGTTATGGCACATTTAATCGGGAAAAACGTGAATACGATTACCGATTGACCAATTCCTTGAGTTTTAACGGTAATATCCAACCGACCAAAAACTGGACTTTTAACTTCAACGCGACGTATGATTTCGACGCTAAGAAGATTTCCTATATGACCTGCAACATCAGTCGCAATATGCACTGTTGGCAGATGACCGCAAGTTTTGTGCCGGTTGGTCCCTATAAGTCTTATTCTTTCAGCGTATCGGTCAGCTCGTCCTTGCTGAAAGACCTGAAATACGACAAGCGGAGCAACTATCGTGATGGCCAGGACTGGTATTGATGCCTGGCCATTCGGTTACCAGTCGATCGGTTCCTGACCGGTCGCGATCAGGTAGTCGTTTGTCTTGCTGAAATGCTTGTTGCCGAAGAAACCTCGATAGGCGGATAGGGGTGATGGATGGGCCGACTTGAGAACAAGGTTGTGTCCCTGGTCGATAAAGGCGCCCTTTTTCTGGGCGTATGATCCCCATAATAGATAAACCAGATGATCTTTCTTTTCCGCCAGGCGATGGACAACAGCGTCGGTAAATGTTTCCCACCCTTTGTTTTGGTGTGATCCGGCCTGATGAGCCCGTACGGTCAGGGTCGCGTTGAGCAGCAGGACGCCTTGGTCGGCCCAACGGATCAGGTTGCCGTCAGTTGGCATTGGCTTGCCCAGATCATCGTGTATCTCCTTGAAAATATTGACTAGTGAGGGCGGGAATTGGACGCCGTCTTGCACGGAGAAGCAAAGGCCGTGCGCTTGCCCTGGCTCATGATAAGGATCTTGTCCGAGGATGACCACCTTGACCTTGTCGAAGGGGCAATGCTCGAAAGCGTTGAAGATGAGTGGACCGGGCGGATAGATCGTTGTTTGCCGATACTCTTGCCGCACGAAGTCCGTGAGTTGCTTGAAATAGTCTTTCTCAAATTCGTCTGCGAGCTGTTCTTTCCAGCTTTGTTCAATTTTTACCTCCATATAACTAAAAAGTCCTGAAGCCGGAAGTTGGAGTGGAGTGTGGAGGAAAGGCGTTGTCGATTCCCTTGCCGCTTCGTTCCAATCTCCGGCCTCTGGCTTCTTATTTATATTAAATACATACCAGCCTCTCTGGCTTCCTGGCGCATCTCCTCAGGCCAAATGCTGGCCTGGATCTCGCCAATGTGAGCCTTACGCAGGTAGAACATACAAAGACGGCTCTGACCGATACCACCGCCAATGGTTTGTGGCAACTCGCCGTTCAACAGGCGCTGGTGGAAATAGAGCTTTTCACGTTCTTCCGCATGGGCCGCTTTTAATTGCCTCAGCAGGGCTTCCTTATTGACACGGATGCCCATGGATGAGAGCTCGAGGGAACGATTCAACAAAGAATCCCATACGAGCAGGTCGCCATTTAATCCGGCCAGGCCAGTCGTCTCGTCGATCGTGGACCAATCATCGTAGTCCGGCGCACGCCCATCGTGCCGTTCCCCATTGCTGAGCGGTCCGCCAATGCCGATGATGAATACGGCGCCGTATTCCTTGGTGATCGCATCCTCGCGTTCTTTAGGCGTAAAGGTAGGAAATTTCCTTAACAATTCCTCCGCATGGATAAAATGTATTTCCCTCGGCAAGCAGGGCTTGATTTCTGGGAACATCTCGAATACCAGGTATTCGGTCCGGACCATTGCCGCATAGATCCGACGGACGATCTCTTTCAGGAAATTGATGTTACGGTCGTGTTCGTCCATAACCAGTTCCCAGTCCCATTGGTCTACATAGAGCGAATGGAGATTGCCCAACTCCTCGTCGGAACGGATGGCGTTCATGTCGGTATAAATACCATAGTCTTTTTCGATATGATAGTCCGCCAAGGTCAGTCGTTTCCATTTGGCGAGCGAGTGGACGATTTCCGCTTTGGCGTCGCCCAGGTCCTTGATCGGGAAAGTGACGGCTCTTTCGACACCGTTCAAGTCATCGTTGATACCCATGCCTTTCAAGACGAATAGTGGGGCGGTCACTCGTCGTAAGCGTAATTCCGACGAGAGGTTCTGCTGGAAAAAGTCCTTGATCTTCTTAATACCCATCTCTGTTTGGGGCAAGTTCAGGAGCGCTTTGTATCCAGCCGGTTTAATAAGGTAACTCATCTTATTGTTATGTTTTATTTGTTCGTGAATATTATTGTTGACTGCAAATATAGTCATTCGTATCAAAATAACAATAGATCATTTATTTCTTTTGCAAATTGATAATCGTATAGTGCTAGTGCTTGTCAAAATATTATTTTCGGTAAAATAATGTCTGTATGTTTTGCTGGTATAAAATTTAATGTTTACTTTTGTGCCACAAATGGCTTGGTAGCTTAGTTGAATAGAGCGTCAGATTCCGGTTCTGAAGGTCGTGGGTTTGAGTCCCACCCGAGTCACGAGAATCCTTGGTGATCAACTGATCATCAAGGATTTTTTTTGTTTATGTGTCGTCTTTTTATTTGACCTTTGGAGATAATAGTTGTTAGGAAGGTAAAGGTGATAAAAACAAGAAAGCCTCGCTACAAAAGTAGCAAGGCCTGTGTGGGCGTTGACGGATTCGAACCGCCGACCCTCTGCTTGTAAGGCAGATGCTCTGAACCAGCTGAGCTAAACGCC